>NZ_JBDHZL010000039.1:0-20755 GCF_039811905.1 Nigerium sp.
TCCGCCCGCCCCACCGCCTCCTCCACGACCGCCAGGGCCGCGTCGGTGGAATAGGGGCGCCCAGCGCGGGTGCCGTGACCCGGCAGGTCGACAGGCATCAGATCGGCCTCCGGGATGAGCTCGGCATAACCCACCCACTGGCGCGTGTCGAAGCGCGTGCCGTGCACGAGCACGAGGAGCGGACGCGATGTCACCAGGCCACCTTAGGCGCCGTGCTCGCGACCCTGTCGAGGCACTCCCCGTCGCGGCACACCCGCCGCCGCCTCCCGCGGCAGCAGCGGACGGTCCTGAGCCCGGCCCAGCCTCCATCGCCCGCCGGTCGCCGGCTCGGCCAGGCCCATGTCGGCCAGCCGCTGCAGGGCCCCCAGGCACGCCGGCACCGCCACCCCGGCTCGCAGCGCCAACTCCCCCACCGGCCGCGCCCCGCGGGACGGAAGAGCCTCGTACACCGCCGCGTCGGCCGGCACGAGCATGTCCAACAGCCGCGGCTGCCCCTGCGCGCCACCCTCGGACTCCCGCTCGGGCCGGAGGGGGCCCACCTCGGTCAGCACATGCTCGGCGCACGTCACCAAGACAGCATCGGCCTCACGGATGAGCTGGTGCGGCGTGAACGAGGTCGCGCTGGTCACCGGGCCCGGCACCGCCATCACCGGACGCCCGCACTCCCTCGCCCACGTGGACGTATTCCGCGCCCCGCTGCGCGCCGCGGCCTCCACCACGACCGTGCCCAGCGACGACGCCGCGATGAGCCGATTCCGTGACAGGAACCGAAGCCGCGAGGGCACCTCCCCCGGAGGCTGCTCCGAGACCACCAGCCCGGTCGCCGCGATCTGCTGCAGCAGCGAAGCGTGCCCTCGCGGGTACTCGTGCGCCGGACCACCCGCCAGGAACGCCACCGTCGTGCCGGCGACGGCCAGCGCACCTCGGTGGGCCGCCGCGTCGACGCCATAGGCCCCTCCCGAGACCACGGTCACCCCCGCGGACGCCAGTTCCGCCGCCAGGTCCGACGCCACCCGCTCTCCCAACGCGGTCGCGGCCCGGGACCCCACGATCGCCACCGACCGTTCGACGACCTCCGCCAGCGGAGCCTGCCCGCGCACCCACAGGCCGACCGGCTCCCCGGTCATCCCCTGCACCTCCTTGCAGCCGCGCAGGCTCTGCAGCCGCTGCGGCCACTCGTCGTCGGACGGGATCACGAACCGCGCCCCACAGGCGGCCTCCGCCGCGCGGAGCGCCTCCAGGTCGACCCGCTTCGCCCGCGCGCCCCACGGGCTCTCCATCGTGGTCGCGACCAGACCCCGCCAGGCATCCACCGGCCCGACCTCCTCCAGGACGGTCGGAAGGCGCGAATCGCCCGCCTCCACCGCGCACGCCAGGCCGCGCCGGGCGTCCCGCTCGTCGTCAGCCACAACGGGCCTCCAACTCCTCGCCGCGCCGCATGGCCAGCGCCGCCTCCACGTCTTCCCGGGACGGGCGCGCGGCGCCCGCCAGATCCGCCATCGTCCACGCCACTCGCAGCACTTTGTCGAAGCCTCGGCTGCTGAGCTGGCCGCGGGTCACCGCCCGGTCGAGCACATCGAGGCCCGGGGGCTCCGGTAGCGCCCGGCGCAGCACCGGACCCGGGACGGAGGCATTGGTCGTGAATCCGAACGGCGCGAGCCTCTCGCGTTGCCGCTCGCGGGCCAGCGCGACACGCTCGGCGACCATTGCGCTCGATTCGGCCCGCACCCGGGACGCCGCCCGCAACATCGCCCGACGCATCGGCGCCAACGACTGCGAGATGTCGATGCGATCCAGGATCGGCCCCGAGATCCGGGTCGTATACCGGCGCACGCTCATGGCCGGGCACCGGCAGTCGCCACCCGGGGTGCCCGCCTGCCCGCAGGGACAGGGGTTCGCCGCCAGCACCAGCTGAAACCGCGCCGGGTACCTCGTTTGTGCGAGCGACCGGGCGAGCACGATCTCGCCGGACTCCAGCGGCGTCCGCAGCGCCTCCAGCGCCCGGGGGCTGAACTCGGGCGCCTCGTCGAGGAAGAGCACCCCGTGGTGCGCCCGCGAGACCGCCCCCGGCAGCGCGACGCGCGGACCGCCCCCGACGATCGCGGCCAGCGATGCGGAGTGGTGCGGCGCCGCGAACGGCGGACGCCGGACCAGCCCCCGGTCGAGCGACTCACCCGCCAGCGAATGGATCGCCGACACCTCCAGCGACTCTGCCACCCCGAGGTCGGGCAACAGGCCGGGCAGGCGCTCCGCCAACAGCGTCTTGCCGACGCCCGGCGGCCCATGGAAGTACAGGTGATGGCCCCCCGCCGCCGCCACCTCGAGCGCCCATTTGCCCTCGACCTGTCCGACGACGTCGGCCAGGTCTTTCGTCACCGCAGGCACCTGCGGCTCTGCCACCTCGGACTCCACCGCGCACGCCACCGGACGCCCCCGCAGCACGTCGATCGCCTCCGCCAACGTGTGGACGCCGCAGACCGCGAGGCCGTCGACGAGGGCCCCTTCCCGGCGCTGGGCCGCCGGCACGATCGCCCGCCGCAGGCCCTCGCGCTCGGCCGCCACCAGCAGCGGCAAGATCCCCCGCACCGGGCGCACCCGCCCGTCCAACCCCAACTCCCCCACCAACAGCATGCGCTCCAGCGCGGCCAAGGGCACCAGGCCGTCGGCCGCCAAGGCGGCCACGACGATCGCGAGGTCGAAGTGCGAGCCCGCCTTGGGCAGCGTGGCCGGCGTCAGGTTGATGGTCACTTGCTGGTTGGGCCAGACGCGGCCCAGGGACGTGACGGCCGCCTTGCACCGATCCCTCGCCTCGTACAGCGCCGTGTCGGGCAGGCCGACGATCACGGTGCGCGGCAGACCCGTGCCGAGCGACACCTCCACCTCGACGAGCGTCGAATCCAGCCCGACCAGTGCCATCGAGAACGCGCGCGCCAGCTTCATGCGTCGATCCCCCGCACGTGCGTGACCGCCCCCGACCCGTCGCGCCGCAGCATCACGCCCACCGCGTCCAGCCGGACACGGGCCGCCGGACGATCCTGCGACCGCAGGTACTCCGCCGCCAGCGCGCGCAGCCGCCGCACCTTGTCGTAGGTGATCGCCTCGAGCGGGTCGCCGTACCCCAGCCCGCGCCGCGTCTTCACCTCGCAGAACACCAAGACCCCGTCAGGGTCGGTCGCGATCAGGTCGAGCTCACCGCCGCGGCACCGCCAGTTGCGGGCCACCACCGACCACCCTTGGCGCTCCAGAAATCGTGCGGCCAACTCTTCGCCGCCTGCGCCCGTTGCCCGCCGGGCGTCCCTCACCTCGTTCGACACGCTCCCCACCTCCACCCCCCACGATGGGGATGGACGCCGGATTCGTGTCAATGTCGACAATTTCCGCCCTCGCGGGCGGGTCGACTCAGACCTCGGGGACCTGCAACTCCGAGTGCGCGATCTCCTCGATCGACACGTCGCGGAACGTCAGCACCTTCGCCGACTTCACGAACCGCGCCGGACGGTACATGTCCCACACCCAGGCGTCGCCCATCGACACCTCGTAGTACACGTCGCCGCCCTCGGTGCGGACCTTGAGGTCAACCGCGTTGCACAGGTAGAACCGCCGCTCCGTCTCCACCGCGTAGGTGAAGATGCCGACCACGTCCTTGTACTCGCGGTAGAGCTGAAGCTCCAACTCGCTCTCGTACTGCTCAAGATCCTCGGTACTCATGACCGGCCAAGCTTAACCGTTCGCGCCACGTTGTCCCAGTTCATCCGATGGATCGCGCACGGGCCGTGTTCATCAAGCTTGCTCTGGTGCAGCGTCGTGCAGTAGCCCTTGTGGATGTCGAAGCGGTATTCGGGGTAGTCATCGTGGTATTCACGCATGATCCGGTCGCGCGTCACCTTCGCCACGACGGACGCCGCCGCGACACTCGCGGCGACGGCGTCCCCCTTCCACATCGCGAGGGTCGGGACGCCGAACCCGTCGACCGGGAAGCCGTCGGTCAACACGAAATCGGGACCGACGCCCAGCCGCCACACGGCCCGCCGCAACGCCTCGAGGTTGGCGACGTGCATCCCCAGCGCATCGCACTCGGCCGGCTCCACCCGGACGACCGACCAGGCGACCGCCCGACGGACGATCACGTCATACATGCGTTCCCGAGCCCGCGGCGTGAGCTTCTTCGAGTCGTTCAGGCCCGGCAAGGGCCTGGCAGGCAGGACGACCGCGGCCGCCACCAGCGGGCCCGCGCACGCCCCGCGCCCAGCCTCGTCGGCCCCGGCGACCCGGGCGAAACCGGCGCGGGACAGCCCCCGCTCGTAGCCGTAGAGGCCGGCGTCCGCGCGAATCCGATAACTCACGGGATCGCCGCGTCAGCAGGCCGGGGCGTCCCCGCGCACGATCGGCTGCGCGGGCGCGGCACCCGTGGCCGCAGGAACGTTCTCGAAGGTCGCCGGACGCGACAAGCCCCGGATGCGGTCGAAGGGCAGCACGATCGCCGCCGCGGTGCCGACCACCGACGACGTCCGGACGAAGGCGGGGGCGCCCTGAACCCCGTCCGCCTCTTCCTTCAGATGGCAGCGCGAATCGGCCGAATCGTTGCGGTGATCGCCCAGAAGAAACACCCGATCCGCCGGGACGACCACGTCGAACGTGTATTCCGACGGTTGGATGGGCTTGCCGTCCTCGTCGCGGTACAGGTACGACCCCTCGTCGAGGGCGCGGCCGTTCACGCTCACGCGCCCCTGCGCGTCGCAGCAGACGACGTGGTCGCCGGGCATGCCGATCAGTCTCTTGATGAGGTTGTGGGAACGCGGGTCGGGCATCAGACCGACGAAGACGAGCGCCTCTTCGGCCGGCGGCAACGCCTCCTGGCTCGCGTACCCCATCCACTCGTTGTCGTCGGTGAAGACGACCACGTCACCCCGCCGGTACGGGATGACCTTCTGAACGAGCACCCGATCCTGCGGCAGCAACGTCTGCTCCATCGACCCCGACGGGATCACGAACACCTGCAGCAGGAACATGCGCAGCAGCGTGGTCGCGATGAGCGCCCCGACGATGATGATCGCGAACTCGCGAATCACCCCGGCGAAGCCGCTGCGGGGAGCCTTCTCGCCGCGCTGTTCGCCTGAGTTCTCCTCGGGTGCCTGTGCCTGGCTGCCCGAATCCGTCGCCACCGCTGCCCCTCAGTGTCGCGCGATCAGTTCTCGCGCTTCTCCTTGATCTTGGCGGCCTTGCCGCGCAGGTTGCGCAGGTAGTACAGCTTGGCGCGGCGCACGTCGCCCTGACGATCGACCTCGATCTTCTCGATGATCGGGGAATGCAGCGGGAACGTGCGCTCGACACCCGTGCCGAAGCTGATCTTGCGAACGGTGAAGGCCTCGTTGATGCCGGAGCCGGTGCGGGCGATCACGTTGCCCGCGAACACCTGAATACGGGACCGGTTGCCCTCCACCACGCGAACGTGCACCTTGACGGAGTCGCCCGGACGGAAGGGGGGGATGTCGGTGCGCAGCGCAGACTGCGCGACCTCGTTGACCAGCTTGCTCATGATCTGTTCCTCGCCGGTGCCACAGGACACCACGTACGCCTGAAATCGGAGAGTCGCCCGCGCGCCGACCCCCTGTGGCAGGAAGCACGCAGCGCAACCCGACCAAGTTTGCCATAGGGACGCCGCTCGGCGAAATTCGCCTCGCGTCGCTCGCTCATCGGACGCCTCCGGCCGCCCGTTGCCGGCCGGGAACGCCCCAGTCGCCCCCGGACGCCGCGCCCGTCAGGCGTCCAGCGCCACGACGGGGTTGCCGAGGAAGCCGATGCCCGCGACCTCGCAGCCGCACTCGTCCCCCACGACCACATCGAACCCGGTCCCCGGCGCGCCGGTCAGGATGATGTCCCCCGGCCCCAACGTCATGTGGGCGCTGGCGTAGGCGAGCACCTCGAACGGGTTCCATGCCAGCGCCGCAGAACTCGAGGACGCGGCCTCCCGCCCGTTGACCGTCGCCACGAGGGCGACGTCGAGCGCGTCCAGTTCCGTCTCGACCCACGGGCCGATGGGGGTGAATCCATCGCCGCTCTTGGAGGAGATCATCTTCTCGTCGCTCGCGATCCCGTCGGGCGCGGTGACGTCATTGCCGACGGTCCAGCCGAGGATGTACTCCTCGGCCTCCTCCGCCGTGACCTTCCGGCACTCGCGGCCTACGACGATGGTCAACTCGCACTCGCCCTTGAGGCGCCCGGCGTCGGCGTCCAGCACGATCGGGTCGCCGGGGCCGACCACCGTGCGCGCCGACTTCATGAAGGCGCTCGCGGGCAACGCTCGGTCGGCGGGGCCGGAGTTGTGCGCCATCCCCAGCACGACCAGGGGCTCCACGGGCGCCAGCAACTCGGCGCCCTCCAGCGGATAGCTCTCGCCGGTGGGCTCGAGCGGCGAGTCGAAGAGATCGACGACCCCCAGCCAGCGTCCGTCGCGTTCGACCACAGGGCGCGGCCCGTCGGGGGTGGCGATGCGTGCGACTCTCATGGGTCCTCCTCGACCAACCGAATCATTCAGTCAACTGAACAGCGTGCAACCTATTGAACCACCGACGAAGGCTCCGCCATACTGAGGGCATCAGGTTATCGGCAACGACGCGGAAGAACGGGCGCACCATGACAACGACAGGATTCATCGGACTCGGCACGATGGGGCGACCCATGGCACGTCACGTCCTCGCGGCGGCGAAGCCGGGCGACCGCGTGCTGCTGCGCAACATCGACCGCGACGGCCTCGAACCCCTGATCGACGCCGGCGCCGAGTGGACCGAGACCGTCCGCGAGGTCGCCGAGGCGTCCGACATCATCATCTACATGGTGCCGGCGATCGCCCACATCCGCGCCACCCTCGACGGCCCCGACGGCCTGCTCGCCGGAGTGACGAAACCCCTGCTGGTCGTCGTGTCGTCGACGACCAGCTCGCAGGAGGTGCGCGACCTCGCGGCTGACCTCGCGCGCGACACCGACGGGCTCGTGGAGGTCGTGGACGCCCCCGTCAGCGGCGGCGCGGAGGGGGCCGAGACGGGCACCCTGTCCGTCATGGTCGGCGGCGACGACGCCCCCGCCGCCCGCGTCGTCGACGTGCTGAGCGCCACCGGACGCGCGGTCCATCTCGGCCCGCTCGGCGCCGGCCAGATCGCGAAGGCCTGCAACCAGCTCATCGTCGCCGCCGAGATCGTCGCGAACGCCGAGGCCGCCGTCCTCGCCGAGCGGTCGGGCCTCGACGTCGCCCTGCTGTTCGACCTGCTGGGCGACGGCTACGCCGGCAGCCGCATCCTGCAGGTGAAAGCGCCGCGGTTCGTCGCGCACGACCACTCCCCCTCGGGCCCCGCGAAGTTCCTGGTCAAAGACCTGCGCGCCTTCGCCGAGGAAGCCGAACGGGTCGGCATGAACACCCTGAGCGTCGAGCCGCTGCGGGCCGTGTTCACCCAGCTCACCGACGAGGGTCTCGGCGACCAGGACACGGCGGTCGTCCAGGCGTTCATCGAGCAGCACAGCGAGGTCCCCTCGGCCTGAGTCCCCGTTCGTCGCTCACCGGACGCCGCCCGCCCACGCGGGCGGCGTCCTGCTTTCTCGGGCGAGCGGGGACGCCGGACTCGAGCCCGCCCGTCACGCACGTGAACGGCGCCGATCCCCGCGGGGATCGGCGCCGTTCGTGCTGGCGACGTGCTGAACGCTACTTGCCGTCTTGGCTGAACAGCGACGCGATGAGGTCGCGGTTCAGCTGGCTGATCGTGTCCAGCGGAATCTGCTTGGGGCAGACGTAGGCGCACTCGCCGATGTTCGTGCAGCCGCCGAAGCCCTCGGCGTCGTGCTGCCCGATCATCGACTTGACGCGCAGCTTCCGCTCCGGCTGGCCCTGGGGCAGCATCGCGAGGTGCGTGATCTTCGCCGAGGTGAAGAGCATCGCCGACCCGTTCGGGCACGCCGCGACACACGCGCCGCACCCGATGCAGGTCGCCGCGTCGAACGCGCGATCGGCCTGCCGCTTGGGGGCCGGAACCGAGTGCGCCTCGGGCGCGGAGCCCGCGTTGATGGAGATGAAGCCGCCGGCCTGGATGATCCGGTCGAACGCGGACCGGTCCACGACCAGGTCCTTGATCACCGGGAAGCCACCCGAGCGCCAGGGCTCGACGTCGACCGTCGCCCCGTCGGCGAAGCTACGCATGTGCAGCTGGCACGTCGTGGTCGGGACGGCCGACGAGCCGCGCCCGTGGGCCGTGCCGTTGATGACGACGCCGCACATGCCGCAGATGCCCTCGCGGCAGTCGTGGTCGAACGCGATTGGTTCCTCGCCCTTGACCGTCAGCTCTTCGTTCAGGAGGTCGAGCATCTCCAAGAACGACATGTCCTCGGAGACACCCTCCACCCGGTACGGAACCATCTGGCCCGGGGCGTCGGCGTTCGGCTGGCGCCATACGCGCAGGTTGATGATCACTTGTAGCTCCTCTGCTTCAGCTCGATCGCCTCGTAGATCAGCGGCTCCTTGTGGAGGATCGGCTCGCCACCGTTGCCCCACTCCCAGGCGCCGACGTAGAGGTACTGGTCGTCGTGGCGCAGCGCCTCGCCGTCCTCGGTCTGCGACTCGGCCCGGAAGTGGCCGCCGCAGCTCTCGCGGCGGTGGAGGGCGTCGATGCACATGAGCTCGCCCAGTTCGAAGAAGTCGGCCACGCGGCCGGCCCGCTCGAGGGTCTGGTTGAAGTCCTCGTTCGTGCCGGTGACCTTGACGTCGCGCCAGAACTCGTCGCGCAACTCGCGGATGCGCCCGATCGCGTACTTGAGGCCCTCCTCGCGCCGCTCCATGCCGCAGTACTCCCACATGATCTGCCCGAGCTCCTTGTGGAAGGAGTCGACCGTGCGGTTGCCCTTGACCGCCAGCAGCTTGTTGATCCGCTCCTTGGTCGAGGCCAACGCCTCCTGGACCGCCGGATGCGAATCGTCGATCGTGCCATGCTTCGACACGTCGGCCAGGTAGTCGCACATCGTGTTCGAGAGGACCCAGTAACCGTCGGCCAGGCCCTGCATGAGCGCGGACGCCCCCAGCCGGTTCGCACCGTGGTCGGAGAAGTTCGCCTCGCCCGCCACGTACAGGCCGGGGATGCTGGACATGAGGTCGTAGTCGACCCAGAGCCCGCCCATGGTGTAGTGCACGGCCGGGTAGATGCGCATCGGCACGTCGTACGGGTTCTCGCCGGTGATCTGGGCGTACATGTCGAAGAGGTTCCCGTACTTATCGGAGACGCCCTTCTTGGTCAGCCGGTTGATCGCGTCGGCGAAATCGAGGTAGACGCCGCGGCGGCGCAGCCGGGTCTCGCCGGTCTGCGGGTCACGCTCTTCGACCTCGGGGCCGACGCCGCGGCCCTCGTCACACATGTTCTTCGCCTGACGGGAGGCGATGTCGCGAGGCACCAGGTTGCCGAACGCCGGGTAGATGCGCTCCAGGTAGTAGTCGCGATCTTCCTCGGGGATCTCCCGCGGATCCTTCGCGCAGTCCTCGGCGCGCTTCGGGACCCAGATGCGGCCGTCGTTACGCAGGGACTCCGACATCAGGGTCAGCTTCGACTGCGTCTCGCCGTGCACCGGGATGCAGGTCGGGTGGATCTGCGTGTAGCACGGGTTGGCGAAGTAGGCGCCCTTGCGGTGCGCGCGCCACGCCGCGGTCACGTTGCAGCCCATCGCGTTGGTCGACAGGAAGAAGACGTTGCCGTAGCCGCCCGTGGCGAGAACGACGGCGTCCGCCGTCCACGTCTCGATCGCGCCCGTGACCATGTTGCGGGTCACGATGCCGCGGGCCCGCCCGTCGGCGACGATCAGATCGAGCATCTCGTGACGGGTGTGCATCTGCACCGTGCCGGCCGCGACCTGACGCTCCAGGCTCTGGTAGGCGCCGATGAGCAACTGCTGGCCCGTCTGGCCGCGAGCGTAGAAGGTGCGCTGCACCTGGACGCCGCCGAACGACCGGTTGTCGAGCAGGCCGCCGTACTCACGGGCGAACGGGACGCCCTGGGCGACGCACTGGTCGATGATGTTCGCGCTGACCTCGGCCAGGCGGTACACGTTGGTCTCGCGCGAGCGGTAGTCGCCACCCTTGACCGTGTCGTAGAACAGCCGGAAGGTCGAGTCGTTGTCGTTCTTGTAGTTCTTCGCCGCGTTGATGCCGCCCTGGGCGGCGATCGAGTGTGCGCGACGCGGGCTGTCCTGGTAGCAGAAGTTCTGCACGTGGTAGCCGGCCTCGCCGAGCGTCGCGGCGGCCGCGCCACCCGCCAGGCCCGTGCCGACCACGATGACCGTGATCTTGCGGCGGTTCGCCGGGTTGACCAGCTTCGCCTCGAACTTGCGCTTGCTCCACTTCTGCTCGATCGGCCCGGCAGGAGCCTTCGTGTCGGCGATCTCGTCGCCGACCTGCCAGAAGTCGTTCGTCACAGTCTCACTCATCTCAGCCCACCCATCCGAAGAACACAGCCAGCGGCGACACCATCGCCATCGCCCACCAGCCGACGGCCACGATCCACGCCACGATGTTCAGGTTCGCCCGCGACCGCTTCGACGTGTTCGCGCCGAGCGTCGTCAGCGAGCTCCAGACGCCGTGGCGCAGGTGCATCGCCACCGCGGTGACCCAGATCAGGTAGCCGAGCGTGATCCACCACAGCGAGAAGCTCGCCACGAACATCGAGTACGGGTCGGACCCGCGCTGGAAGCCCGTCGTGATCGTCTGCGTGGTGAACTGCAGCAGATGGAAGAGCAGGCCCGCCGCGACGATGACGCCGCCCCAGCGCATCGTACGGGCCGCGTACGTCTGCTCGTGACGCTTCACGTTCGCGTACTTCGAGCCGCGCGCCGCGTGCGCCCGCTGGGTCAGCTTGGCCGCCGACCAGATGTGGAGCACGATCGCCGCCAGCATCAGCGCCCGGAAGGCCCAGATGAACCAGCCATGCGGGATCAGGGGGTAGCCGAAGTCTTGCTTCAGCCATTCGGCGTAGTGGTTGAAGGTTTCGGCCCCGAAGAACACCTTCAGGTTGCCGAACGAGTGCACGAGCAGGTAACCGACCATCATGAGCCCGGTGACGGCCATTAGGGCCTTCATCGCGACAGACGATCGAACCGCTCTCTGTTGAGGAGTGAGAGTTGTAGTCGCCACGGTGCTCACCCTAGACAAATACACGGCGGCGCGGGCGCGCGACGCCAGATCCGACTCGCGATTTTCACACGGACCGCTCGACGCCCGTGCGATCGGCCGCACCGCGGCCGTCCGGGCGGACGACCGTGCGCGCCGAATCGGCCCCGACTGGGCGTGTCGCCGCCGACGAGGCGGTCCGGACGGCGGCCCGCCCCAGGTCTGGATGGCGGGCGGTCGAGGTTCAGGCCGGCGGCAGCAGGTCGGGACGCCGCCGTGCGGTGCGCTCGTGGGAGCGCTCGCGCCGCCAGCGGGCGACCTCGCCGTGATGCCCGGACAGCAGGACGGGCGGGACGTCCAGGCCGCGCCAGGACGCCGGTTTCGTGTAAACGGGGTACTCCAGGGTGCCGTCACCGGCGACGGAGTAGGACTCTTCTATGAGCGACTCGGGGTTGCCGACGACCCCGGGGATCAGCCGGACGACCGCCTCGATGATCGCCAGCGCCGCGACCTCGCCGCCGTTCAGGACGTAGTCGCCGAGGCTGAGCTCCCGCACGGGCATGCGGGTGCGGGCGTGCTCCATGACGCGGGCGTCGATGCCCTCGTACCGCCCGCAGGCGAACAGCAGCCAGGGCAGCGCAGCGAGCTCGTGGGCCACCGGTTGCCGGAACGGCTCACCGGACGGCGTCGGCACGATGAGCGTCGGCGGATCGTCCGGGTCGACGAGCGCGTCGAACGCCTCCCCCCACGGCTCGGGCTTCATGACCATGCCGGCGCCCCCGCCGTACGGGGTGTCGTCGACGGTGCGATGGCGGTCGTGCGTCCAGTCGCGCAAATCGTGGACGCCCCAACTCAGCAGCCCGGACGCGTGGGCCTTGCCGACCAGCGAGAGCTCGAGCGGAGCGAAGTAGTCGGGGAAGATCGTGACGATGTCGAGGCGCATCACTCCGCCGCCCCTGCGGGTTCGCCGGCCTCGCCGGCGTCCTCCACCTCGAAGAGCAGACCGCCGACGTCCGCGACGCGAACGACGCCGGCGTCCAGGTCGACGCTCGGCACGAGCGCCTCGACGAACGGCACGAGCCGTTCGTCGCCGGCCACGTCAACGACGAGCAAGTCCTGGGCCGGCCCGTGCAGCACCCGGACCACACGGCCGACGGCCGCACCGGAGGCGTCCTGGACGGTGAGACCGACCAACTGCCGGTCGTAGAACTCCCCCTCGCCGGCCGGCGATTCGTCGACCTCGACGCGCGCCCAGACATCGAGGCCGCGCAGGGACTCGGCCGCCGTCCGGTCGGAGACGCCCTCCAGGGCGACCAGCAGGACGCCCGAGTGCCAGCGCGACCCCCGGACGCGAGCCGGGCGATCCCCCAGCACGACCTCGGCCCCGGGGGCGAAGCGTCGCTCGGGCTCGTCGGTCCGGACGAACACCGTCAGGTCGCCGCGCAACCCGTGTGGCTTGCCGAGCGTGCCGACGCAGACCAGTTCGGTCGCCATCCATCCTCCTCGCGCGCAGCGCGCTGTGTGCGGGCCGAAGCCGGCCCGGGGACGCCGCGACGCCCCGCGCACGAAGGCGTCGGGGCGTCGACGGGGTCTGGTTTCGGTCAGTAACGCCGGCGCGGACGACGATCCACGTCGACGAAGTCGATGCGCACCTGCTCGCGCCCCGCGAGCGCACCGATCACGGTGCGCAGGGCACCGGCGGTACGACCCTGACGGCCGATGACCTTGCCGACGTCGTCGGGGTGGACGCGCACCTCCAGGGTGCGAACGCGACGCCGGTCGAAGTCGGAGACGGACACATCGTCGGGATGGGACACCAGCCCACCGACGAGGTGCTCGAGCGCGTCGGCCAGCACGATCAGGCCTCGGCCGGCTCGTCGGCCGGCGCCTCGGCGGCAGCCTCAGCCGGCTCGTCGGCCGCGTCGGAGCCCTTGCTGCGGCGCGACGTGATGGCGTCGGACGGCTGGTCGTCGGCCTCGGCGAGCGCAGCGTTGAAGCGCGCGAGCTTATCGGCACGCTCAGGCTGCGGCTCGACGCCCGACGGGCTCGTGTCGCCGCTGAACTTCTGCCAGTCACCCGTGCGCTTGAGCAGGGCGATGACGGCCTCGGTGGCCTGGGCGCCCACGCCGAGCCAGTACTGGGCGCGCTCGGAGTTGACCTCGATCACCGACGGGTCGTTCTTCGGGTGGTAGATCCCGATCTCCTCGATGGCCCGGCCGTCGCGCTTCTGACGGGCGTCCATGACCACGATGCGGTAGTGCGGGGAGCGGATCTTGCCCATCCGCTTCAGACGAATCTTGACAGCCACTGGTGTGGATACTCCTGTAGGAACAAGCCCGTGCACGTGCGCGGGCGGGCGGGTGGAGCCGGGAAACGGTGTGGGACGCCGCCGCCTGACTACCGGATGAACCGCGACCAGAGGGCATGAGAGGGCGCCACCTGGTCACAGATGCAACGGCCATTCTGCCATGCGGGTGCCGTCCCGCGCGAACCCGGGCGCTAGCGTTGCGTCTGTGACAGGCGAACAGAGAGTGGAAAGGCCGAACAAGGTCCGTCTCGTCGCGCTGCTCGGGCCCGCGTTCGTGGCGTCGATCGCGTACGTCGACCCCGGGAACGTCGGGGCTAACCTCAGCGCTGGGGCGACCTACGGCTACGGGCTGGTGTGGGTGCTCGTGGCGGCGAGCGCGATGGCGGCCCTCGTCCAGTACCAGTCCGCGAAGCTCGGCCTGGTCACCGGACGCTCGCTGACCAGCCTCGTGGAGGCCTGGCTGACGCAGTCCGGACGCCCGCGGGCGTGGATCTGGGCCTACGGCGCGCAGGCGTTCGTGGTGGCGATCGCGACCGATCTCGCCGAGGTCGTCGGCGGCGCGTTGGCGCTCTACTTGTTGTTCGGCGTCCCGCTGTGGCTCGGGAGCCTGATCGTCGGCGTCCTCTCGGTGCTGCTGCTGCACGCGCTGCGACGGCGGGGCGAGCACGTGTTCGAGCTGGCGGTCGGAGGCGTCCTGGCCATCGTGGTCGTGGGGTTCGTGGGCGCACTGGCGTTCGCGCCCCCGTCGTGGCCGCGGACGATCGAGGGTCTCGTGCCGTTCGTGCCCGACCAGAAGGCCTGGCTGCTCGTCGCCGCGATGCTGGGGGCGACCGTCATGCCCCACGCCATCTACCTGCACAGCTCGCTGGCCGTCGACCGGCACTTCCGCAACGGACGCCGTCTCCACCCGCTGCCCGAGCTGCTGCGGGCGCAGCGGTGGGACGTCGGGTCGGCACTCGCCGTGGCCGGCACCGTGAACATCGCGATGCTCCTGCTCGCCGCGACCACCCTGCAGGACGCCGGCGGCGACACCATCGAGGCCGCCTACCACGTCTTCATGACCACGCTCGGGCCGCTGGCCGCGGTGATCTTCGCGATCGGGCTGCTGGCGTCCGGCATCGGCTCGGCGATCGTCGGCACGCACGCCGGCTCGCGGGTGCTGAAGGATCTCGCCCCCGTCCGGCTCTCCCCCACCGTGCGCCGGGTCGCGACCGTAGCGCCCGCGGTCCTGATTCTCATAACGGGCGTCTCCCCGACCGTCGTCCTGGTGGTCAGCCAGGCGGTGCTCAGCTTCGGGATCGCGCTCGCGGTCGTCCCGCTGGCCCTGTTCACGCGGAGCCCCCGCGTCATGGGCGACCACGCCGACGGCGTCGGAATGCAGATCGTGAACGCCCTGATCACAGTGGCGCTCATCGCGCTCAACATCGTCACGATCGCGACGCTCTGAGCGCGAGCACGACCCTCGGCAGGACGCCGGCCCTCAGCCTGCGGACCCGCCGACCACGCGCCCGCGCAGCACGATGAGCCGCGGATGCCGGACGACTTCGAGGTGCTTGCGCGGATCGGCGTCCAGCACCAACAGGTCGGCGGACGCCCCGTCGGCCAGCGCGTCCTCCCCCAGCCAGGCGCGCGCCCGCCAGGACGCCGCGCCCAGGGCGAACTCGGGCCCGCCGACGCGCGCCAGCAGCGCGATCTCGTCGGGCAGGATGCCGTGGCTGAGGGTGCCTCCGGCGTCCGTGCCGGAGTAGATGGGGACGCCGGCGTCCTTCGCCTTGCCGATGGTCTCGAAGCGGCGCGCGTGCAGCGCACGCATGTGCGCGGCGTAGAGGGGGAACTTGTCCTCGCCGCGCTCGGCGATGTCGGGGAACGTCTCGATGTTGATGAGCGTCGGCACGAGCGCGACCTGTCGCTCGGCCATGGTCGCGATCGTCGCGTCGTCAAGCCCCGTGCCGTGCTCGATGCCGTCGATGCCGGCGTTCACGAGCTCGGTGACGGAGCGCTCGTCGAAACAGTGCGCGGTCACGCGCGCGCCGAGAGCATGGGCCGCGTCGATGGCCGCCTTGGCGACGCCGGCCGGCCAGAGCGGGCTGAGGTCGCCGATGTCGCGGTCGATCCAGTCGCCCACGATCTTGACCCAGCCGTCGCCGCGGCGGGCCTGGGTCTCCACCTCGGCGACGAAGGCGTCCGGCTCGACCTCGACCGCGTAGTTGCGGATATAGCGGAACGGCCGCGCGATGTGCCGGCCCGCGCGGATGATGCGCGGCAGGTCGTCGCGCTCGTCGATCCAGTGGGTGTCGGCCGGCGACCCGGCGTCGCGGATGAGCAGCGTCCCGGCGTCCCGGTCGGTCAGCGCCTGCCGCTCGGCGGTCTCGGCGTCCACCACGCCCTGGTGGCCGAGGCCGATGTGGC
This sequence comes from Nigerium sp., assembly GCF_039811905.1. Taxonomy (NCBI): domain Bacteria; kingdom Bacillati; phylum Actinomycetota; class Actinomycetes; order Propionibacteriales; family Propionibacteriaceae; genus Nigerium; species Nigerium sp. The sequence continues at coordinate 15,849 of NZ_JBDHZL010000039.1, forward strand.
AGTGGGCGTCGACCAGCCCGGGCAGGATCCACACGCCGGTCGCGACAGTCTCCGCGTCGGGGACGGGCGTGAACGACAGGCGTCCGTCGACCACCCACAGGTCGCGCTCCTCGCCCCCGGGGAGCACCGTGCCGCGCAGATGCAGCCGCGGCGGCAGCCCCGCCGGGACGCCTCCGTGGTGCGCGTGCGGGCCGACGTGCGTGTGCGTCGAGCCGTCGTGGGTGTGGGTGACGGACGCCAGCGGCGTCCCCAGCGCAGACAGCGGAGGCTCGTGGGTCATGGCCCTAGCCTCCCGCCCGGGACGGCCGGGCCACAAGAGCCGCGGCTCGGGCTCAGCGGCCCTTGTTCTGGTCGAACATCTTGGCGAGCTCGGGCGGCAACTGGAACTCGTCCATCGCGCTGGAGCTCGGAGCGCCCGAGATCGGCAGGCCGAACTCGTCGACGGCCGGCTGCGCCGGTGCCGCCGGCTGCTCGGCCGGCGCGGACGCCGCCGCCCGCTTGGCGGGGTTGCCCGAGACGCCCTTGCGACCCTTCTTCTTGGACGCCTGCTGCCGCGCCGGCCGCCGCCCCCCGCCCATGCCGGGGACGCCCGGCATGCCGGGCATGCCGCCGCCGCTGCCGAGTTGGGCCATCATCTTGCGGGTCTCCATGAACCGGTTGACCAGGGAGTTCACCTCGGTCACCGACGTGCCGGAGCCCTTCGCGATGCGGCTGCGCCGGGAGCCGTTCAGGATGGTCGGGTCGGACCGCTCGGCCGGCGTCATCGAGTAGATGATCGCCTCGATGCGGTCGATCTCGCGCTCGTCGATCGCACCGATCGCGTCCTTGTACTGCCCCATCCCGGGCATCATGCCCAGGATCTTGCTCATCGGCCCCATCTTGCGCACGGCCTGCATCTGCGCCAAGAAGTCGTCGAGCCCGAAGCCCTTGCCCTTCTTGGTGAGCAGCTTCTCGGCGGCCTTGGCCGACTGCTCGGCGTCGAAGGTCTTCTCGGCCTGCTCGATCAGGGTGAGCACGTCGCCCATGTCGAGGATGCGGCTCGCCATGCGGTCGGGGTGGAAGACGTCGAAATCGGCCAACTGCTCGCCGTTGGAGGCGAACATGATCGGCCGGCCGGTCACCTTACGGATCGACAGGGCCGCACCGCCGCGGGCGTCGCCATCCAACTTCGACAGCACGACGCCGTCGAAGCCGACCCCGTCGCGGAAGGCGATCGCGGTGTTCACCGCGTCTTGGCCGATCATCGCGTCGACGACGAAGAGGACCTCGTCGGGATGCACGGCGTCGCGGATATCCATGGCCTGCTGCATCAGCTCGGCGTCCACGCCGAGTCGGCCGGCGGTGTCGACGATCACGACGTCGTACATCTTGCGCGTCGCCTCGTCGATCGACGCCCGCGCGACCGCGACCGGGTCGCCCACGCCGTTGCCCGGCTCGGGCGAGAAGACCGGGACGCCGGCCCGCTGGCCGACGACCTGCAACTGGTTCACCGCGTTCGGGCGCTGCAGGTCGGCCGCGACCAGCAGCGGGTGGTGCTTGTTCTCCTTCAGCCAGCGGCCGAGCTTCCCCGCCAGCGTCGTCTTGCCTGAGCCCTGGAGGCCGGCCAGCATGATGACGGTCGGCGGGGTCTTGGCGAACCGCAGCGTGCGCGTCTCGCCGCCCAGGATCTCGACGAGTTGCTCGTTGACGATCTTGACGATCTGCTGCGTCGGGTTCAGCGCCTGCGACACCTCGGCGGAGCGCGCCTGCTCTTTGACGCTCGCCACGAAGTCTTTGACCACGCCGAGGTTGACGTCGGCCTCCAGCAGCGCGATGCGAATCTCGCGCGCGACCTCGTTGATATCGGCCTCGGAGAGCCGGCCCTTACCCCGAAGGTTGCGGAAGGTCTCGCTCAGGCGGTCTTGCAGTGTGTCGAACAAGGCGTTCCCTCACGGTCGATCGAATGACCCGCCCAGCCTACTCCAGGCAGGGAAAAAGCCCCGAGCCGGGCGGGCCCGCGTCACTCCCCCAGCAGGCCGTCGACGAAGCCCTCCGCGGTGAACGGGGCGAGGTCGTCGGCGCCCTCGCCGAGCCCGATCAGCTTCACCGGGACGCCCAGCTCGTGCTGCACCTGCACGACGATGCCGCCCTTCGCCGACCCGTCGAGTTTGCTGAGGACCAGCCCCGTCACGTCGACCACCTCGGAGAAGATGCGCGCCTGCACGAGCCCGTTCTGGCCGGTCGTCGCGTCGATCACGAGCAGCACCTCGGTGACCGGCGCCTTCTTCTCGATGACGCGCTTGATCTTGCCCAACTCGTCCATGAGGCCGGTCTTCGTGTGGAGCCGGCCGGCCGTGTCGACGATGACGACGTCGGCGCCGGTCGCGATGCCCTCGGCGACGGCTTCGAACGCGACGGACGCCGGATCGCCCGCCTCCGGCCCCCGCACCGTCGGGACGCCCACGCGCGAACCCCACGTCTCCAACTGATCGGCCGCGGCGGCGCGGAAGGTGTCCGCCGCGCCGAGCACGACGGTGCGCCCCTCGGCGACGAGCAGGCGGGCGAGCTTGCCGATGGTGGTCGTCTTGCCGGTGCCGTTGACGCCGACCACGAGCACGACGCCCGGCAGCCCGTCCTCCCCCTTCACCCGGAGACGGCGGTCGAGCGACGGCCCGACCAGCTCGATCAGCTCCGAGCGCAGCACCTCGCGGGCGCGCTCGGGGTCGTTCACCCCGTCGATCGCGAGCTCGCGGCGCAGCGTGGCGACGAGCTGCGTGGTGGTGGCCACGCCCAGATCGGACGTGATCAGCGTGTCCTCGAAATCGTCCCACGTCTCCTCGTCGAGCCGGTCGCGGGAGAGCAGGCCGAGCACAGCCTGGGCGAACGCGTTGTTGCTGCCGGCCAGGCGCCGGCGCAGTCGGCTCAGCCGAGTGCCGCCCCGCTCAGGGACGTCGCGCACCGCCGGCTCGGGCTCGGCCGGGGACGCCTCGGGCTCGGCCACCGCGGCGGGCGCGCGGCCCTCGCCTGGCTCTTCGGGCGTCGGGGCGAGCGTCTCGTCGGCCTCGCGCTCGGGCGCCTCGGTCGTCGGTGCGCCTGCCTCCAGCTCATCGCGCCTGCGGGACGCGATCGCGCGCCGGCGCCGGACCACGATGACCGTCGCGACGACGACGATCACCACCGCCGCGACGGCGGCCGCGATGATCCAGGTCAGGTTCTCGGTGGGAATCACCCGGTCATCCTACCGACGGGGCGCCCGGCACCGCCCAGGTTCAGGAGCGCTTGCCGCGTTGCTGATCGTCCGCCCAGCCCTCCGACCAACTGTGATCGGAGATCTCCTGCACCGGGGCGCTCTTCGCGGTCGAGAAGTCGGCCCACGTGGTCGTCGGGGATGCCGGCAGCGGCGCGGTCTGCTGGGGCTGGGGCTGGGCCTGCGGCCGCCCGGACGCCTCGGCCGCCGACGCGGCCGACGCCGGCGTCCGGGCGCTGGACGCCGAGCGCGCGCTGGACGCCGTGTGCGCCGAGCGCGCGGAGGCGCGCGAGCGGATGCGGTCGGGCAGGGACTTGAGGTCTTCGGCGCCCTCTTCGGCCTCTTCGAAGAACGTGATGAGCCCGCGCGGCGGGTCGGCCTCGCCGTTCAGGTGGGCGGCGGTCTTGGCCAGCGCGTGCGCCATCTCGGGCGCCCGGTGCCGGCCCTGCCCCTCCATGCCCATGACGACCATCGCGATGACGGCGATGGCCAGGACCAAGATGACGAGCATCACGAAAATGACGGTCGGCACGCGTCCACCTTCTCTCGGGGGCAGGAGAAATCCCTGCTCATTGTACGCACGGCCCCGCTCATCCTTCGCGAAGCCGTTGGCTGATGACGGTGGAGACGCCGTCCTCGCGCATCGTGACGCCGTAGAGGGCGTCCGCGATCTCCATCGTGCGCTTCTGGTGGGTGATCACGAGCAGCTGGCTGTTCTCGTGCAGCTCCTCGTAGATGTCGAGCAGGCGTCCGAGGTTCACGTCGTCGAGGGCCGCCTCCACCTCGTCGAGAATGTAGAAAGGGCTCGGCCGCGCCTTGAACAGCGCGACCAGGAACGCGACCGCGACGAGCGACCGCTCCCCGCCCGAGAGCAGCGACAGCCGCTTCACCTTCTTGCCGGCGGGGCGCGCCTCCACGTCGACGCCTGTGGCGAGCATGTCGTCGGGCTCGGTGAGCACGAGGCGTCCCTCACCACCGGGGAACAGCCGCGCGAAGGACGCCGCGAACGCCACCTCGACGTCCGCGTAGGCGTCCGCGAAGACCTGCTGGACGCGGGCGTCCACCTCGTCGATGATGCCGGCGAGGTCGGCGCGCGTCTGGCGGAGATCCTCGAGCTGCTCGGCCAAGAAGGAGTGCCGCTCCTGCATCGCCTCGAACTCCTCCAGCGCGAGCGGGTTGATGCGCCCGAGCGCGCCCAAGTTGCGCTCGGCGACGCGCAGCCGCTTCTCCTGCTCCTCGCGGACGTAGGGCCGCGGCTCCGGACGCTCATCGTCCTCCGTGAGCGCCGACCCGTCGGGCCTCGTCAACACCGGAACCGGCTGCTCGGGCCCGTACTCGGCCGCCAGCACGTCGGCCGTCAGGCCCAGCTCCGCGAGCGCGCGCTCGGCGAGCGATTCCACCCGCATCCGCTGCTCGGCCCGGGCCAGCTCGTCGCGGTGCACCGTATCGACGAGCGCCTCGAACTGCTTCGCGAGGTCGCGGCTGGCGCGGCGGGCGTCGGTGAGCCGGCGCTCCGCGTCCAGCCGGGACGCCTCCGCCTCGGCCCGCGCGCGCCCGGCGATCGCCTGGGAGCGCTCGACCTGCTCCATGATCCAGGACGCCGCCAGCCGCGCCGCCTCGGCCACCTCGGCCTCGCGGCGCAGTTGCTCGCGCCGCTGCGCGGCCTGCGCGCGCGCCTGGC
>NZ_JBDHZL010000040.1:0-20605 GCF_039811905.1 Nigerium sp.
CCGAATAAGGACGTCCGATTACCACCTTGGACGACCCTGGATAGACGATTCAAAACAGGGACAGCGCATTGTCCCCCATGTCAGGGACACCCTTTGCTGCGCCGCGAAAAGGGACCCTCAGAGCTCCGCTTCCTCGTCGGTCGCCTCCCGGACGACGATCCGCGTCCACGAGCCCAGGTAGAGCCGCTCGTCGGGGTGCACCTGGGTGCGGCCGCCGATCGGATCCTCCGGCAGCGCGTCCCCCAGCCGCCCGACGAACGTGCCGTTCGACGAGCCGAGGTCCTCGACGAACCAGCGGTCGCCGTCGGTCGTCAGCCGCGCGTGCCGCCGGCTCACGCCGTTGTCGTCGCAGTCGATCTCCGGCGCGGCCGCGCCGGACGTGCGGCGTCCGATCAGCGACTCGCGCCCCCGCAGCGGCACGACGTGCGGCAGGCCCGGCGACGGCAGCGCGTCGGGGCTCTCCTGGCTGGCGTACCAGTCGGGGTCGATCCACACCTCTGCCACGAAGGACGCCGCCCGCGGCGCGACCGCCGCTCCCTCGGGGACGTCGAACATCGCCGGCTGCTCCGGCTCGGCCGGCCCCTCCGGCTCGGCCGGTCCCGGCTCGTTCGGCTCCTCGGCCGCAGGCGCCGCCGTCCGCGGCAGCGCGCCCGTGGTGTAGTCGTAGCCGCACTGCTCGCAGAAGAGGGCGTCCGCCGGGGCGGGCGCCGAGCAGTGGGGGCACGTCTGCCCCGACGCCCCGGTCCCGGACGCCGCCGGCGCGACCGGCGCCCCGCAGGTGTCGCAGTAGTCGGTGGCCTGCGTGTCGTGGCCGTTCGGACAGGTCGCCATGTCAGCCCCTCACTCGGGTGGTCTTGGTGGACGCCGTGTCCAGCGCCATCTCGTCGGCCTTCGCGACCGACCGCTTGAGCCGGACGGTACCGGACCCGGCGTCCTGGACGTCGACGACCTTCCGCAGCCGCGTCGTCGCCTCGGTGTTCCCCGTCGCGGCGGCGAGTTGCACGGCCCGCCCGAGCTTCGTCGTCGCCGTCCCCAGGTCGCCCGCGGCCTTTGCGGCCAGGCCCTCCTGGATCGCGTCGGCCAGCTCCGCCTGCCCGGTGTAGTGGGCGACCTCGGGGTTGATGCGCGTCGTCAGGGCATCGTCGGCACTCCAGGTGGCCTTCACCAGACCCTGGGTCTGCACCTCCCCGTCCGCGAACAGCTGGACGCGGGCCGCCAACTGCTCCTGCCCCACCGTCTTCGCGGCCAGCCGGACGGCCACGTGGTAGTCCCGCGTCTCGTCGCCCCAGGAGCCGGTCGGGTAGCCGACCGTCAGCGGGCCGATCGGCGTCCCCCGCGTCGACAGGTCCTCCACCGCGGGCGACACCTGCCGGACGAAGAGGATCTGCGCGCCCTGCGGCGTCCAGACGCGCAATTGCGCGTCGGCCACCCCGCGGGCCATGGACGCCCGCATGAGGGACGCGAACTCCGCGCTCAGCCGCGACGGGTCGGGGATGATGTCGACCGTGCCCAGCAGGGCCGTCGCGACCTTGCGCACCTCGCTCACCACCCAGTCGGTGCCGACGCCGCGACAGTCGCACTGGAACTGCCCCGCACAGGCCCGGATGGCCGCGTCGAGCGCGGCGGCCGACTCGTCGCGGTCCTCGCCGTCGGTGAGCAGGATCGCGTGCTTCTGCCCGACCTGGCCGCCCATGCTGTCGAAGAGGGCCAGCGCCAGCCGGAGCCACGCCCCGATCGCCGTGCCGCCGTCGGCCTGCAGCCAGCCGATCGCCTCCTGCGCCTCCCGGCGGGTCTGCGGGGTCATCCGCACCATGCCCTCGCCGGTGCGCACCATCGGGTAGGCGAGGTAGGCGCGCTCGGTGCCGGCGACGACCGCGAAGTACGTGCCGTCGGCCACGTGGTCGAGGGCCACCATCGCGGCGCGCTTCGCCGCCTCCATGTTGACGCGCCCCATCGAGCCCGAGCTGTCGATGATGACGATCTCGCCGGCGGGCCCACCGGATCCCGCCCCGGCCCGCCCGGCCCCCTGGACGCCCACCCGGACGATCGCGTTCACGTCCGTCCCGCCGTCAGGCAGGAACTCGTTCTGGTACACGGTCGCGCTGAACGTGGCCATCGGATCACCCCTTTGTCGGGTCGCCCAGGCGGATGAGGGCGACCGTGATGTTGTCCTGCCCGCCGCGTCCGTTTGCCCAGGCCACGAGGGCCTCGGCGAGCGCGACGGGGTCGTCGCCGGCCTCGGAGCGGCACGCCGCGACGATCTCGGCGAGCGCCTCGGGGGCCGACGCGTAGTTCCACAGCCCGTCGCTGCACACGCACAGCCAGCCGGGGCCGGGCGCCTCGAACGGGACGATCTCGGGGTCGAGCTCGGGGGCGTCCAGGCCGAGCCACGCGGTGATCACGTGCCCGTGGACGCCCGCCTCCGCCTCGTCGCGGGACGCCCCGGCGACGATGTCCTCCTGGGCGAGGGAGTCGTCGACGGTGAGCTGCGCCGAAGAGCCGTCGTCGCCGAACCAGTAGACGCGCGAGTCGCCGATGCTCGCGATGTGGGCCGCGTCGCCCGCCACGACCGCCGCGACCAGCGTGCAGGACGCCGCGTTCGCCGCCGCCGGGTGCGTGCCGGCGATCACGGCCTCGTTGGCCGCCTCCGTGGCCCGCCGCAGCAGGACGCCCACCTCCTCGCCCTCGCGGGCCGTCAGCACGGCGAGCGCCGCCCGCGCGGCCGCCAGCGACGCGACGTCGGAGTCGTCCGACGACGACACCCCGTCGCACACGATCGCCACGGCGCGCGAGCCGGGCACCGAGCAGGCGGCGAGCGCGAAGGCGTCCTCGTTGCGTGGGTGCCGGACGCCCTTGTCGCACACCCCGCCGACCCAGGACGCCGGCTTCTCGACCAGGTGGTCGCGCTCGCTCGGGGCCTTCGTCCCGCAGACCTCGCAGTACCCCTCGGCGCCCACGCGGCCCCCGCACTCCGCGCACCGCAGGGACGGCTCCGGACGCACCGGCTCGGTGGCCACGTCGTCGAACCCCTCGGCGTCCGGCCCCGCACCCCCGCTCTGGAAGCGCTCCCCGGGGGGCTGATCCCACGTCTGGCTCACAGCAGGCTCCATCTTCTCGTCGCGTTGGCTTGGTCGATGAGCGCATGGCGCTCGGAGGGATCGGTCACGAGGCCCGCGAGGTCGCGGTACGCCTCCTCCAGTTGCTGCCGGACGTTCCGCTCGGTCGCGGGCACGCCCCCGATCAGGGACGCCGCCGTCCCCCGCCGGCCGCGCACCTTGGGCAGCGCGCGACTGAGGACGTCGACCGCGTACCGGTTGTAGCGCTCCGCGTCGAGGTTGGCCGCGGCCAGCGCGTCGAGCGCGCGGGCGAGGTCGTCGAGGGAGGCGTCCGGGCCCAGCAGCAGCTCGGCACGCAGCACGCGCGACTCGGTGTAGCCCCGCGCGGTCTGCGAGATCATCGCGAGCGCCTCCCGCGCCCCGCGGACGTCCCCGCGCTCCCGCCGGATGCGCGACAGTCCGAACGCGCTCGCCGTGACGTAGGCGGCGTCCGTGGACGCGCAGATGGCGTAGAGGGCCTCCGCGAGGCCCGGCTCGCCGCCGCGCTCGCACGCGACGGCCAGGGCGAGCTTGGGCGCGAGCTCGCCCGGCACCTGCCCGTAGACGGCGTTGAAGGACGCCTGCGCCCGCGCGAAATCGCCCGCGACCAGGGCGGCGGCCCCCTGCATCCAGACCGCGCGCCACTCCCAGGGGTCGCGGGCCAGCATGCGCGCGATGGCCTCGTCGACGAGGGTCGGCAGGCCGGCGTCCAGCGCGGTGACGATCGTGTCGAGCTCGACCTGCGGCGTCCGTTGGGGGCATTGGGCCAGCGCGGCGAGGCGTCCGTGGGCGTCGGTGGGCAGCTTGGCGAGCCAGTCCCACTGCGGGTCGGACGTGTCCGGACGCAGTTGCGGAAGCTGGTGCCAGTCGAAGGCGTCCGCGGCGACGGACGGCGGCTCGAAGAGCGGCGACGGCGAGCTCGCCGAGGCCGCGCCGGGCGAGCGCTGCCCCACGACCTCCCGCAGGACGCCGAGCAGCTGCCCGCGCAGCTCCTCGGCCGAGCTGAACCGGTCGGCCGGCTCGGGCGCGCAGCACTTCAGGACGAGCCGGTACAGCGAGTCGTGCGCCGCCAGCACCGGCAGCTCCTCCACCGGCGGCAGCGACGTCGCGTAGGCGCCCTGGTAGCCCCGGAACTCCGCGCACAGCAGCACGAGCGTCCGCCCGATCGTGTACAGGTCGGACGCCACCGACGGCCCCCGCGAGGCCACCTCCGGCGCCTGGAAGCCGACGGTGCCGTAGATCGTCGAGTGGTCGTCGTCCATGCGCCGGACGCCGCCCAGGTCGATGAGCTTCGCCGCGTCCCCCACCTGCATGACGTTGTCGGGCTTGAAATCGCAGTACAGCAACCCGATCGAGTGCAGGTACCCGAACGCGGGCAGGATCTCGACGAGGTAGGCCAGCGCCCAGTCCACCGGCAGCGGGTCGTAGACGCCCCCGTTGGCGGCCTGCCGCTGCTTGAGCAGGTCTTTCAGCGAACGCCCGGGCACGTACTCCATGACGATGTACGCCTCGCCGTCGTGCCAGACGAAGTTGTAGATCTCCACGATGAGCGGGTGCTCGACCTGGGCGAGGAAGCGTTTCTCGGCCTGCGCGGCGAGCACGGCGTCCGCGTCGCCGGTGTTCAGCAGGCCCTTCAGCACGACGAACCGGTCGTTCACGTTCTTGTCGCGGGCCAGGTAGATCCAGCCCATGCCGCCGTAGGCGAGGCAGCCGACCACCTGGTACTGCCCGGCGACGAGCTCGCCGGGCTCGATCTTCGGGTCGAACGAGTACGGCGACTGGCAGTGGGGGCAGAAGCCCTGGGTGCGGCCGGAGGCGTCCTTCCGGGCGCGGCCCACCGGGTTGCCGCAGTGCGGGCAGTTGCGCCGCTCCTCGGGGACGACCGGGTCGGCCATGACCTGCGCGAGCGGGTCGACCTCGGGCGCGGGCGGAACCGTCGTCAGGCCGGCCCCGATGCGGGTCGTCCGCCGCTGCGGGACGACCCGGCGGTGCGTCGCGCCCTGGCCCGGCGCGACCCGCGCCGACCCCAGCGCGGTGGACGCCAGCTCGTGCGAGGTGCGCGTCACGGTCGACGGCTGCGTCCCCAGCACGGCCCCCGGGGCCGCGCCCGCGGGGTTGCCGCAGACGTCGCAGTAGCCGTCCACGATCTGCCCGGGGCAGCCCGGCTGGTCGCAGGCGCCCGTCGCCGGCCCCGGCTTGGCCCCCCGGACGCCCTGCCCGGCCGGCTGCACCGGCGCCGAGCCGGGCGGCATGCCGCAGACGTCGCAGTAGCCGTCGACGATCGTCCCGGGGCAGCCCGGCTGCCGGCACCTCACGGACGCCTCCGCCCGGCCTCGTCGTCGGCGAGGGCCTGCGTGTAGGCCAGCTGGACGACGTCGAGCGCGCGGGCGACCCGCCCGAGCCGTTCGGTGTAGGCGCGCAGCCCGTCGTCGTCGGCGGGCACGGGGCCGAGGGCCGCCACGTGCGGCACGGCGTAGCGGGGCGGGTGCGCGACGGTCGCGACGACGTGGTCGACGAGCTGCCGCAGCGACGCCTCGCGGGCGGCCAGCTCGTCGCGGCGGCGTCCGGCCGCACCGGCGGCGTCCGAGGAGCGCCGGCGCTCGGCGCCGCCGACGATGAGATCTCGCTCCAGGACGGCCGCGTCGGCCTCGAACGGGCCGAGCAGGCCGCCCACGTCGCCGCCGCGGGACGCCTTGCCCGCGATCGCCTCCAGCCGCGCCTCCAGGTTCGCGACCTTGGACGCCGCCGCCGGCCGCGCCTCGGCCGGCTCGAGCGCCACCTGGTCGCGCAGCCGTTCGAGTTGGGCGAACGCGGTCCGCAGGCGGGCGGGCGCCTCGCTGCCGGCCGGATCGAGCTGCAGGCGCTGCCGGAGTTGCCCGGCGAGCGCGTCGGAGAGCCGGGTGGCCTCGGGCAGGGACATGCTCAGCGCGTCCAGCCCGCCCCAGACGAGCGCGGACACGCGGTCGGCCTCCGCCGGGCCGACCCGGCCGGAGTCCCACGCGACGAGCACCGCGTCGTAGCGGGTCTTGATCGCCTGCCACAGCGCGAGCCCGAGCCGGATGTCGGCGGTCAGCTCGGCCGCGCTCCCGGACGCCTGCGCGGCCGCGTCCAGCTCGTCGAGCTCGGCCCGGCGTCCGGCGATCCAGTCGTCGAGGGCGGTCAGGTAGGTCAGGTAGCGCGGCGGGTCTGCCGGCTCGCCGAGGCGTCCGGGGGCGGCGGGGGCAAGGACGGTCACCGGTACTCCTCCAGCCGCAGGTTGGCCCCCATCGCGCCCGCGATCGCGCCGGCGAGGCCGAGCAGCACGGCGAACGCGACGCCGAGGCCGAGGGCGTCCTGCCGCTCGCTCATGGTGCGCGCCGTCTCGGCGCCGGCGGCGTCCGCGACCGCGCGGGAGGCGTCCGCGAAGGCGGCGAACGTCGGGTTCACCCCGGCCGCGGAGGCGTCCCCGGCGAGGCGCGCGACGTCCCCGGAGCGCTTCGCGGCGGACGCCCGCTGCAGGACGCCGTAGGCGGCCTCGTAGGCGTCCAGCTTGGCCGAGAGATCGGCGGGGCCGGCGCCCTCCGCGAGGGCGGACCGGGCGCGCGCGACCCGCTCGCGCCATCGGGCGTTGCCGGCCGCCGCCGCGGACGTCTGCAGCGTGAGGCGTCCCTCGGACGACTTCGCGTCGGACGCCGCCGCGTACGCGTGCGACGTGGCCATCGCCGTCCGGAAGGGGCCGGAGTGGGCCGCGTCCACCGCGGTCGTCGCCCGGCCCAGCGCGCTGTCGGTCACCTGCCACAGCCCGAGACCGGCCACGAGGGCCAGCGCGAGGCCGATGTTCACCAGCCGCCGCGTCCGCATCGCGACGAGCACGAGCGCGAGCAGCGCGACCGCGATGGGCACCGTCGCCACGAACGGCCAGCCGCTCCGTCCGGTGGAACGGGCGGCGTCCACCCGGCCCTGGTTATCGGCGTCGAGCCTGTCGAGCGCCGGGAGCACCTGGTCGCGCAGCGTCGCCTGCGCCTCGTCGACCCTCGCCAGCGCGGAGGTCGCGTTCGTCGGGTAGACCGTGCGGGCCAGCTCGATCGTCGCCGCGTACCGCACGAGCCCGGCGTTCGCTTCGGCGAGCCCGGCCTGGTCGAGGGGCTGCGCGTCGCTCGCGACGACCGTCAGCCGCGCGGCCTCGTCGAGCAGCGCGCGGTACGACTCGCGCTGCGCGGCCGGCTCGGACGCCTGAGCGAGCCCGTTCGTCGCGAGGCCGTCGGCGCGCAGGATGTTCCCGCGGATCACCTGCAGCCGCTGCACCTGGTCGGTGCCGCGCGCGATCGTCGCCATGTCGGTGGCCCCGTGGTTCAGCGCCCACGCGGACGCCGCCGCCGCGAGCAGCATGCTCAGCACGATCCCGAACCGCAGCAGCCGCAGCAGCCGGGGCGTGGCCATGCGCTGCCGCGGCGTCCGGACGGCGACCGGCGCGCTCATGCGTCCCCCTCCACGTCGCCGGCGGTCAGCGTCCGCAACTGCTCGACCGTCGGGTCGGCGACGTCGCGCAGCCGCCAGGCCTGATGCCCGATCGCGGCCTCGAGCACGTTGCGGGCGAAGCGTCCGTTGCCGAACGTCTCGTCGCGCGGCTGGCGCGCGAGGGCCGCGCGGAAGGCGTCCGCGGCGCCCTCGCCGAGGTCGTAGTCGGCGGACGCGACCTGCAGCGCGAAGATGGCGGCGAGCTCGTCGTCGGTGTAGTCCTCGAAGGCGATCGTCGTCCGGAAGCGGCTCGCCAGGCCCGGGTTCTCGGCGATGAAGGACGCCATCGGCCCGGGATAGCCCGCGACGATCACGACGAGGTCGTCGCGGCGGTCCTCCATCTCCTTCACCAGGGTGTTGATGGCCTCCTCGCCGTACTGGTCGCCGGCCAGCGAGTACGCCTCGTCGATGAACAGGACGCCGCCGACGGCCCGCGCGGCCACCTCGGCGGTCTTGAGGGCGGTCTGCCCGAGGTAGCCCGCGACGAGCTCGCTGCGGTCCACCTCGACGAGCTGCCCCTTGCTCAGCAGGCCGAGCGCCTTGTAGACACCCGACACCAGCCGGGCGACCGTCGTCTTGCCGGTGCCCGGGTTGCCGACGAACACGAGGTGCCGGGTGATCGTCGGCACCTTCAGGCCCGCCTTCGTCCGCAGCGCGTCCACCCGCAGGATCGCCGCCTGCCGGTGGATCTCCGCCTTCACGCTCGCCAGGCCGACGAGGCCGTCCAGCTCGGCGAGCAGCTCCTCCAGCGTCCGCTCGGGCTCGGCCGGCTGCGCGGGCTCCGTCTCCTCCGCCGGCGGGGACGCCGGCTCGCTCGGCGCGGACGCCGGCCCGCGCAGGGCGTCCAGGCGGCGCTGGTTGTCGGCGAGCCGGTCGAGGACGCCCGCCAACACCCCGGACGCGTTCCGTTCGAACTCGGCCATCGCCCCGACCCCGGCGCCCGGCAGCTGCGCGGCGCTCGCGGCCGCCGCCGCGCCCGCCACCTGCGGGTTCGGCTCGCCCAGCAGGCACGCGGACGCCGCGACCTGCCCGAGCGCGGCCGCGTAGGCCTGCGCGACCTGCGGACGCGTGTTCGCCAGCTCGCTCGCCAGCGGCGTCGGCGACGTCCGGTAGCGGCGCCCCCGGGACGCCGCCGCGAAGAACGCCTGAGCGTCGGCGTCCCGGCCCAGCTCGGACGCCCACGCGCCGAACGCGCCCATCGCCGGCTCGGCGACGGCGGCGGCCAACTGCTCGCCCTCGGCCCGGGCGGCGTCCGCGTCGAGCCCGGCGGACTCGGCGACGCGCGCGAGGGCGTCCAGGGCGGCGCGCAGCGTGGTCGTCATCAGCCCTCCAGATCGAGCGGGTTGGTGCTGGCCGGACGCTGGCCGTCCAGCGTCGCCGGCCGCTGCCGATGGACGCCGAACCGCTCGTCGAGGAACCGCCCATGCGCGACGAGCGCCGTCGCGTCGTGACGGTTGATGGCGTCGTCCATGCGGGACATCGTGGCGGCGAGTAGGTCCAGCTGGTCGATGAGCAGCAGCAGCGAGCTCTTGCCGCCCTCCACCGGACGCGTGTCCGCCCAGTCCCGCGGCAGCCGCAGGTAGGCGTTCAGCGCCTCGGGCAGGTAGTCGGTCGCGGTGGCGACGACGGTGTAGGCGTCCCGGCTCTCCACCCCGGACGCCGCGATCCGCGGCAGGATCCGCCGCACCGTCGCGGTGATCCGGGCGACCCGGGAGGTCACGGGCGCCGGCGCCCGCCCTTGCGCGGCCATCCGCTCCGCCCTCTCCAGGGCGTCCGCGATGTCGCCGGCCGTGGGGGCGCGCGGGGGCTCGGGGGCGGCGTCCTCCCGCTCGGGCGTCCCCGCCCCGGTCAGCCAGTCCCAGAACCCCATCGCGACGTCATCGGTTCTTCGGCTCGGCCACGTCGAGGGACGCGGCCTGCATGCGGGCCTCCGAGTTCGACACCCGGTCGAGGTACTCACGGCTCTTCGCGACCTCGTTCTCCAGCGTCCCGATCGTGGCGCTCATGGTGTTGAGCGCCTCCAGCTTGAAGGCGTCGATGGTGTCCATGGTGTCGTAGACGTTCGAGAACGCCTTCTGCAGGCTCTCCAACTGGATCGTCGAGCCGGCCGCCTGCTCCTGGATGCGCGCCGAGTTGTCCTTCAGCATCTCCGACGTGCGCTCGATCATGCCGGACGTCGTCTCGTTCAGCGCCGTGATCTGGTCGAGCACCAGCTTCTGGTTGCCGAGCGCCTGGCTCACGATGATCGCGGTGCGCAGCGCCGAGACCGTCGTCGTGGACGCCCGGTCGACGCCCTTGATGAGCTCGATGTTGTTCTTGATGATGACGTCGATCGCCAGGTAGCCCTGGATGCTCACGGCCAGCTGGGTCAGCAGATCCTGATGCTTCTGCCGGACGTAGAACAGCACGTCCTTTTCCATCGCCTCCGCCTTCGCGACGTCGGTGAGCTTCAACTCGGCGATGGACGCCGACACCCGCTGGTCGAGCTGCTCGGCGATGTAGATGTACTGGTTGAGCCGGTTCATCGACGCCCACAGGTTCTGCTTTTCCATGTTGAGGGCGACGTTGTCGCGGGTCAGCTCGTCTTGCCCCTGGCGCAGCGCGTGCAGGATGCCGTTGAGGTGCGACTGCGAGCTTTGGTACTTGCGGAAGTAGTCGCGCACGTTCTTCCCGATCGGGATGAAGCCGAGCAACTTCCTCTGCGGCCCGGCCTGGCTCGGGTCGAGATCCTCGATCGTGCGGCGCAGGTCGAGCAGGGTCTCGCCGACCTTCGAGGCGTCCGACAGGCCGCCGCGCTCGACCTCGTTCACCGGCGTCTCCAGCAACTTGTTGGACGCCTCCGCCGCCTTGCGGATGTCGGCGTCCCCCATCGACCGCACCGCGGACGCCTGCGCCTCGAACTCGGGGCTCTTGGCCTGCTCCGCGGTGAGGGCGGCCATGAAGGCGTCCACCTTCGCGTCCAGCCCCGGCTTCTGCTCGGCCGTGACCGGCGGGGCCATCTTCGGCGCCTGGGTCGCGACCACCGTCGCGGGCGGTTCGGGCGCCTCCAGCGTGAGGGACGCCCCCGGCGCCGCCGGAGGCGGCGTGAGCGGCTGGGGCTCGGGGGCTGCCTGGGACGTCATCGGCTTCCTTCCTTCCGCCGGTTGACCGGCGCAGACACGGGGCTCGCGGCCCCAAATGTACTGGGTGAGCGCGACGCCGGTCCCCCGCCGACTGCGTGGCGCGCCGGGCGTGCCATGCTGGGGCGAGCCCCGACCCGAAGGAAGCCGATGCCCGAGCCGCGCGTCACTCTGTCTGTCGAGCAGTACCTGGCGGAGGTCTGCTCGCTCGTCCCGCCGGGCCCCCTCGGCGTGGAGACCGTCGCGCTGGCGGACGCCGCCGGGCGCGTCCTGGCCGACGGGATCGCCAGCCGCGGCCCGGTGCCCGCCTTCGACAACTCGGCGATGGACGGCTACGCGGTCCGCCGCGCCGACCTGGCCGAGGGCACCCGCCTGCGGGTGGTGGCCGACGTCCCCGCCGGCTCCGACGCCGACCCCGACCTGCCGCCCGGCGCCGCGATCCGCATCATGACGGGCGCGCCGCTGCCGAGCGCGGCCGACGCCGTCGTGCCGATCGAGGCGACCGACGAGGGACGCCCCGTGGTCACGATCAACGCCGTGCCGGCTCCGGGCGCCCACATCCGGCGCGCCGGGGAGGACCGGGCGGCCGGCGACGTCGTCCTCGGCCCGGGCACGCGCCTGGGGCCCGCCGCCCTGACGTCCGTCGCGGGGGCCGGGCACGGGGAGATCGCGGTCGCCCGGCGTCCGCGGGTCGCGATCGCGGCGACGGGCGACGAGCTCGTCGCGCCGGGGTCCGACCTGCGCCGGGGCCAGATCTACGAATCCAACTCGCTCTACCTGGCGGCGGCCGCCGCCCGCGACGGCGCCGACGCGCGCCGCGCGGCCGCGTTCCCCGACGACCCGGACGCCTTCCGCGCGGCCCTCGCGGGGCTGGCCGCCGACGCCGACCTGGTCGTCCTGACGGGCGGGGTGAGCGTGGGCGACTACGACGTCGTCCGGATCGTGCTCGCCGAGGGCGAGTCCGCGTTCCGGCACGTGCAGATGCAGCCCGGCAAGCCGCAGGGCTGGGCGGTGCTCGCCGTGGGTGGCCGCCGCGTCCCCGTGCTGTGCCTGCCCGGCAACCCGCTCTCGACAATGGTGAGCTACGAGCTGTTCGTGCGGCCGGCCCTCGAGCGGATGCTCGCCCTCGCCCCCCGGCCGTGGGGCACCGCGATCGCCGGCGAGGGCTGGCCCTCGCCCCGCGGACGCCGGCAGTTCATCCCCGTCGCGCTCCGCACCGGCCCCGACGGACGCCTGCTGGCGAGGCCCGCGCACCGGCGCGGGTCGGCGTCCCACATGGTCACCGGGTTCGCCGCCGCGGACGCGCTGGCCGACGTGCCCGCCGAGACCGACCGCGTCGAGCCCGGCGTGATCCTGCCCGTGAGAAGCCTCGCATGACCGAGTTCACCCACCTGGACGCCTCCGGCGCCGCCCGCATGGTCGACGTCACCGCGAAGACGCCCACGGTCCGCGCGGCGACGGCGTCCGCGTTCGTCGCCTGCGCGCCGGCGACGGTCGCCGCCCTGCGCGACGGGGCCGTGCCGAAGGGCGACGTCCTCGCCGTGGCGCGCATCGCCGGCATCGCGGCCGCGAAGAAGACCCCCGAGCTGCTGCCGCTGGCGCACGTGATCGGCGTGCACGGGGCGTCCGTCGATCTGGAGATCGTCGACGACGGGGTGGCGATCACCGCGACCGTCCGGACGGCCGACCGCACCGGCGTCGAGATGGAGGCCCTCACCAGCGCGAGCGTGGCCGCGCTCGCCGTCATCGACATGGTCAAGGGTCGCGACCGCGGCGCCCACATCGCGCACGTCCGGCTGGAGCGCAAGGAGGGCGGACGCTCCGGCACCTGGACCCGCGATGCCTGACCCCGCGCCCCACGCCCCCGCCTTCGACGCGATCGTCGTCGCCGGCGGGCGCGGCTCGCGCCTCGGCGGGGTCGTCAAGGCCGACCTCGACCTCGGCTCCGGACGCCTGCTCGCCGGCGTCCTGGACGCCGCCCGCGCCGCCCGCACGCGCGTCGTCGTTGGCGACGTCGCCGTGCCGGACGGCGTCCTGCTCACCCGCGAGGACCCGCCGGGCGGGGGCCCGGCGTCCGGCGTCGTCGCGGGCCTGCGGGCGCTCGCCCGGCCCAGCCCCTGGACGCTGCTGCTGGCCGTCGACCTCCCGGACGCCCCCGCGGCCGTCGCCGAGCTGCTCGCCGCGGCGTCCGCGGGGATCCCGGCGGTGGCCGACGGCCTCTGCCTGCTCGACGAGGGCGGACGCCTCCAGTGGCTCCTCGGCCTCTACCGCACGGACGCCCTCGCCCGGGCGGCGGACGCCGTCGGTACCGGCCACGACGTCTCGATGCGACGGCTGCTGAGCCCGCTGCGCCTGGAAGGCGTCCGCCCGCGCCGGGCCGACGTCGGCGACGTCGACACGTGGGAGGATGTCTCCACCTGGCGGCGCCGGCTCGGCTCGCGTCCGGCCGCCCAACTCGCCGTCCCGTCCGAGGAGGCCCGCATGCCCCGCACCGAAGACCGCAGCTCCTGGCGTCCCTTCATCGAGCGCGCGAGCGCCGCCGCGGGCGTCGACCCGGCCTCCGTCGACGAAGACCTGATCCTCGGGCTCACCGCCGACATCGCCCACCGCTCGGTGCGCCCGATGGCGCCCGTGGGGGCGTTTATCCTGGGGGTGGCCGCCGGCGGCCACCCGGACGCCGACGTCGCCTCCCTCGCCGACCGCCTCCGGGCCAGCCTGCCGAAGGAGTCCTGATGCCCCACGTCCGCTATTTCGCCGCCGCGGCCGAGGCCGCGGGCACATCCGCGGAGAACGTCGACGCCGCGACACTCGGGGACCTGCTGGCCACGATGAAAAAAGCCCACGGGCCGCAGCTCGTCGGCGTCCTGCAGCGGTGTTCGGTGCTGATCAACGGCGCGACTACGAGTGATCCCGCCGCGGCCGTCCCGAAGGACGCCACGGTCGACGTCCTGCCGCCGTTCGCGGGGGGCTGAGCCTCTCCGGGCGATTCCCGAAACGTCCTCCGAGCGTGCCACCATGGGCGTCATGACAAAAAAGCTCGGCCTCGTTACGGCTGATCCCGAGGTCCTCGGCGACGCACGCGATGAGGAGCTCCCTCTCCTCCTCGATGCGCTCGCAGCCGCGGGGGTCGAGGTCGACGCACCGATCTGGAACGACCCGAACGACTGGGCGGCCTACGACCTGCTGGTGATCCGATCGCCGTGGGATTACGCGGAGCGTCCCGACGACTTCCTCGACTGGCTGAACGACGTGGGCCAGCAGGCCCGCATCCTCAACAACGCGGCCCTCATCCGGTGGAACTACGACAAGCGCTACGCCGAAGACCTGGTGGCGCGCGGCGTCCCGTGCGTGCGCTCCGCGTTCTGCCGCACGGTCGACGAGGCGAAGGCCGCGCTGGCGTCCCACCGGCACCACAACGTCGTCGTGAAGCCGGCCATCTCCGCCGGCGTCCGCGACACCGGGCTGTACGCCGCCGACGACCCGCACGCGGTGGCGCTCGCCGAGTTGATCCTCTCCGACGGCAAGAACGTCATCGTGCAGCCGGCCGTCGGCACGGTGCACGAGTTGGGCGAGCTGTCGCTCATCTACTTCGCGGGCGAGTTCAGCCACGCGATCAAGCGCGGTGCGATCCTGAAGCAGGGCGGCGGGTTCAAGGAGGGGCACTTCTCGATGCCCGCCGAGCCGGCCACGGCGTCCGACGAGATGCTCGGCATCGGCGAGACGGCCCTGCGCGCGATCGAGAAGGTGCAGCTGGATCACGGCATCGACGCCGCCTCGGCGACGCCGCTGTACGCGCGGTTCGACATCATCCGCTCCGACCATGGGCACGCCCTGGTGCTGGAGGCCGACGTCTTCGAGCCGCACCTCTACCTGTCGCACGCGCCCGGCGCGGTCGACCGGTTCGTCGGCGCGATCCTCGCCGAACTCAACCGCTGAGCACACCCCCGGCGGCCCCGCGCACCGCGGGCCGTCGGCTAGGCCGTGGCCGGCTGCCGGGAGCTTCCCAGCCCCACCAGGCACGCCCCCGGCTCGGCGAACGGCCGCAACTCGAACTGCTCGGGCGAACGGACGTGGTCGAGCACGCCCTGGATCAGACCACGGTGGATCTCGCAGATGACCTGGGGGTACTCCCGCGCCAGGTCGAGCATCGGGCACGTCTCCAGCCGGATCAGCCCGTCGGGCGCCTCCCGCGGCGAAAAACCCAGCTCGGCGAACAGCGTCATCAGCGTCGCCTTGACGGCATCCCGGTCGCCGGACGCCGCGACGAGCGCCGCGCGCTCGTTGCCCCAGCGGCGTCCGATCTCGAACGACCGCTCGGCCGGGTGGCCGTGCTGGACGAAGTCGCGAGCGATGACGCCCACCAGTTCGCGGTACTCAGTGCGACCCTCCTCCCCGCGCAATGCCCGGACGCCTTCGCCCGTCGCGGTGTAGCTCTGCGGACGCCGCCCGGGCCCCTCGATGGCGACGGTCTCCGACTCGACCAAGCCCTCGGCGGCCAGGGCCTCCAGGTGCTGGCGGGTCGTGTTGGGGTGCCCGCCGAGCCTGTCCACCAGGTCGTTCAGGGTGCCCGGGGCCTCGATCACGGCGCTCAGCACCCGGCGGCGCGCTGGTGTCAGCCGACCGCCCTCGGGCGCCGGTAACGGGCCGAGCTCACCTGTCATGTCGCTCATGGTGCCACAGCGGGGCTAGGGACGATGGCTTCCGCCCCTCCGGCGTAGACTCAAGACACGTATTCCTCCAGCAGCGTTGCGACCCAGGAGGCCGACATGTCCGATACCCCGCAATCCCCGACGCACGGCCGCATCGTGGTCGGCACCGACCTGTCCCCGCGCACCGGCCCGGCCATCGAGTGGGCCGCGAAGAGGGCGGACGCGGCGGGCGTCCCGCTGCTGGTCACGCTCGTCGTGCCCCCGGGCCCGCTGCTCTTGCGCAACGGTATCGACGACGCGGCGATCGTCGCCGACATCGGCCGGCACCTGCACGACCGCGGCGAGCAGAAGCTGGCGGACGAGAAGGCGCGCATCGCGCAGGCCCACCCCGACCTCGTCGTGGAGACGCGGCTGTACGAGGGCGACACGATCAGCACGCTCGCCGACGCGACCGACAGCGCCGCCCTCGTCGTGGTCGGCGCTCGCGGCAGCACGATGCCGATCGCGATTCCGGCCGTCGGGGGCACCTCCGACGCCCTGGTGACCCGGGCCCGCGGCCCCGTCGCCGTGGTGACGGACGCGGTGCAGGCCACCGCCGGGGGCCCGGTCGTCGTCGGCGTGGACGACTCGCCGGCGTCCGTGGAGGCGCTCCGCGTGGCGGTCGACGAGGCCCTCGCGCTCGGGGTGGGCGTCGAGGCGATCCACGCGTGGGATGTCGGGCCGTGGATGGCCGACATGCTCGTCGGCTGGTCGGTCGACCAGGCGACGATGGGCGGCACGCTCGAGTCGATGATGGACGCGCTGATCTCGCCGTACGCCCAAGAGCACCCCCACCTGCGCATCGAGCGCCGGCTCGTGCCCGGGCGGGCGTCCGACGTGCTGGGGTCGGCGTCCGAGGGGGCGTCGCTGCTGGTCGTCGGCTCGCGCGGGCGCGGCGGGCTGGCCGGGCTGTTCTTCGGCTCGACGAGCCGCGAGGTCCTGCGTCGCGCCAAGTGCCCGGTGATCGTGGTGCGGGCGCCCGGCGAGGAGCCGGCGGCCGGCCACTGACCCGGCTTTTTCTACGGATTTCTGTGTAATAATGAGGGCCGACCCGAGAGGAGCCTGATGAGCACCGAGATCCCCCTGACCGAGAAGTCCGCCTGCGGCTGCGGCGAGCACGACGAGGCGCTGCCCGAGCTCGACGCGCGCACGATCCCGCACGCGATCCGGCACGCCGCGATCCTGGGCGCGGTCGATTCGCTGACGCCCGGCCGCGCGCTCGTGCTGGTCGCGCCGCACGATCCGAAGCCCCTGCTGGCCCAGCTCGCCGAGCGGTTCGGCGACAGCCTCGAGGTGTCCTACCTCGTGGAGGGCCCCGAGGCCTGGAAGCTGAAGCTGGCACGCGTCTGATGCCAGGCCCGCACGCGTGACCGCGCCGGCCCGGCAGGGCGGCGCGGTCGGCCGCGTCGCCCTGCTCGCGCTGGGCGGCGCGTGCCTGCTCGCCGGCCTGGACGCCGCCCTCCTGCTCATCGGGTCGGCGGCCCCGGTCCGGGCGGACCATCTGCCCGGCGCGCACGGGATGATCATGGTGCTCGGCTTCCTGGGCACCGTCATCGCCTTGGAGCGCGCGCAGGCCCTCGGCCGCGCCTGGGGCTACCTCGCGCCGGCCGTGCTCGGGGCCGGCGGCGTCGCGCTCGCCCTCGGCGCGACCCTTCTCGGACGCCTGCTCCTGCTCGAGGGCTGCCTGCTGTTCGTCTGCCTGTACGTCGCGCTCTACCGGCGGGCTCCGCTACCGCTGGTCGCCGTGCAGGTGCTGTCGGCCGTCCTCGCGACGGCCGCGGCGTCCCTGTGGCTGGTGACCGACGTCGCCGCGCTGCTGCCCCTCCTCGCGGGGTTCATCGTCTTGACGATCGCCGCCGAGCGCGCCGAGATGGCCCAGCTCTCGCTCGGCCCGCGGGCGGCACCGCGGCTCGTCGCCCTGGCGGGCGCGCTGACGGCGTCCGCGCTGGCCGCCGTGCTGTGGCCGGCGGTCGGGACGCGCCCGGTCGGCGCGATCCTGCTCGTCGTCGCCGGCTGGCTCGCGCGCGACGACGTGGGCCGCCGCATGATCCGGACGTCGGGGCTACGCCGCTACAACGGCGCGGCCCTGCTCGCCGGGTACGTCTGGCTGGCCGTCGCCGGCGGCACCTGGCTCGTCGCCGGGCCGGCCACCACGCAGGCCGTCTACGACACGGTCGTGCACGCGACCTTCCTCGGCTTCGGCATCTCGATGGTGATGGCCCACGCCCCGATCATCTTCCCGGCCGTCCTCGGGCGGCCGCTGCCCTACCGCCCCGTCTCGTGGGTGCCGCTCGTGTGGCTGCACGTCAGCCTGGCCCTGCGCGTCGCCGGCAACGTCACCGGCTCGATGCTGTGGCAGCTCGGCTCCATCGGTACGGTGACGGCCGTCTTGTTGTTCCTGTTGACCTCGATCGTCCTGGTGGTGACCGCCCGATGATGCCCACGACCCCCGGCGACTCTCCCGCTCCCGCGAGTCGCCCTTCGTCCGGACGCCCCGGTGGCGCGACCCGCCGCGGCTCGCTGCTGCGCGACCGGGTGGGCACGGTGTGGCTGGCCGCCGCCGTCATCGTCGCGCTGACGCACCAGTGGGTGCCCGGCGCGACCTGGCTGATGATCCACCTCGTGCTGCTGGGCGCGCTGACCCACTCCGCGATGGTCTGGAGCGAGCACTTCGCCACGACCCTGCTGCGCGTCGCCGACACCCCCGAGCGCCGCGCCGCCCAGAACCGGCGCCTCGCCCTGCTGGCCGCCGGAGCGCTGGCCGTCTTCGTCGGCGTCCCGTCGACGTGGTGGTGGCTGACGGTCGCCGGCGCGACGGCCGTCGCCGTCGCGGTGATCTGGCACGGCGTCCAGCTCGGGGTCGAGCTGCGGCGGGCGCTGCCCAACCGGTTCCGGATCACGATCCACTACTACCTGGCCGCCGCCGCGTGCTTGCCCGTCGGGGCGGTCTTCGGCGCCGCGCTGGCGTGGGGCCTGCCGGACGAGTGGCACGGACGCCTCCTCATCGCCCACACCATGACGAACCTGCTCGGCTGGATCGGGCTCACCGTCACCGGCACGCTCGTCACGTTGTGGCCCACCATGCTCCGCACCCGCATGGACGACCGCGCCGAGCGCCTCGCTCGCGAGGCCCTCCCGATGCTGCTGATCGGCGTCGCGCTGCTGGCCGCCGGCGGGCTCGTCGGGCTCCGCTGGGTCGCCCTGCTCGGCCTCGTGGACTACCTGCTCGCACTGCTGTGGTGGGGCCGGGCGTTGCTGCGGCCGCTGAAGGCGAAGCCGCCGCGGGAGTTCGCGTCGGCGTCCGTGTTGGCCGCGCTCGGGTGGGCGGTCGTCGCGCTGGCGTGGGTCGGCTGGGTGCTGGCGACGGCGTCCTCGTGGCCGGAGGTCACGAACGCCTTCCCGCGCGTGGCCGGCGTCTTCGCGGTCGGTTTCGCCGCGCAACTGCTGACCGGCGCCCTGTCGTACCTGATGCCGTCCGTGATGGGCGGCGGGCCGTCGGTCGTCCGGGCCGGGCAGGAGTGGTTCGACAAGGGCGCGACCCTGCGGCTCGGCGTCATCAACGGCGGCCTGCTGCTGTGGGCCCTGCCGACCCCGAGTTGGGTGAAGGTGACGACGTCGGTCGTCGTGCTGGCCGCGCTGGCCGCGTTCATCCCCCTGATGCTGCGCGGCGTCCGGGCGTCGGTCGCGGCGCGGCGCGCGCTCCTCGCGAAGGCCGAGTCCGCGAAGGCCGAGTCCGCCAAGGCCGAGTCCGCGGACGCCGCGCCGCGGCGCCGGGAGGTGACGCCCCATCGGGCGTCCATCTGGTCGGGCGGCCAGCTCGTCGCCGCGCTCACCGCCCTCGTGCTGGCCGTGACGGTCGGCGTGGGCGTCGACCCGGCCGCCGCGGGGCTGCCGGCGAGCCTGACGGGGCAGCAGGCGTCCGCGGGGGTGGCCGCGACGGGGCAGACGACGCGCGTCGAGGTGCGGGCGATCGGGATGAGCTTCGAGCCGTCGTCGGTGGACGTGCCGGCAGGGAACCGGCTGGTGGTCGTCCTGACGAACGCCGACTCCACGACCGCCCACGACCTCGCCATCGGCTCGACGAAGACGCCGCGGCTCGCGCCCGGCGAGACCGTCGAGCTGGACGCCGGGGTCATGTCGTCGTCGATCCAGGGCTGGTGCACGGTGCCCGGCCACCGGCAGATGGGCATGGTGTTCGACGTGAACGTCACCGGCGCGCCAACCGGGGCCGCCGCGGCCGCACCGACGGCGTCCGGGGCCTCGAACGCAGCCGACCACTCGGCGCACGGGGCGCCGGCCGGGCCGGCGGCGTCCCTGTCGAGGACGATCGACCCGGCGCTGCCGCCGCTGACGAACGAGAAGGTGCGCAAGGTGACGCTCAAGGTCACCGAGGTGCCGCTCGAGGTCGCTCCCGGCGTCTGGCAGAAGCGGTGGACGTTCGGCGGCGCCGGCGTCGGGCCGACCCTGCACGGCCGCGTCGGGGACGTCTTCGAGGTCACCCTCGTCAACGACGGCACGATCGGGCACTCGATCGACTTCCACGCCGGGGCGCTCGCGCCGGACCAGCCCATGCGGACGATCGCGTCCGGGGAGAGCCTCGTGTACCGCTTCACCGCGAACCGCGCCGGCATCTGGATGTACCACTGCTCGACCGCCCCCATGAGCAGCCACATCGCTGCGGGCATGCACGGCGCGGTCGTCATCGAGCCGCCGAACCTGCCGCGGGTGGACCGCTCGTACGTGCTCGTGCAGTCGGAGGTGTACCTCGGCGCGGCCACCGGCCAGGCGGACGCCGCCGAGGTGAACGCCGAGAAGGTCGTCGCCGAGACCCCCGACCGGGTCGTGTTCAACGGCATCGCGAACCAGTACGACCAGCAGCCGTTCGCGGCGAAGGTCGGCGAGCGCGTGCGGTTCTGGGTGCTGGACGCCGGCCCCAGCCGGGCGTCGTCGTTCCACATCGTCGGCGGGCAGTTCGACACCGTGTACCTGGAGGGCGCCTACCGACTGCGCAACGGACGCGGGGCGTTCGGCGAATCCGGGGGCGGCTCGCAGGCGCTCGGGCTCCAGCCGGCGCAGGGCGGGTTCGTGGAGCTGACGTTCCCCGAGGCGGGCCACTACCCGGTGGTGAGCCACATCATGGTGGACGCCGAGCGGGGCGCCCACGGGGTCGTCCGGGTGACGCGGTAGGCCGGCGCCCTACCCGCCG
>NZ_JBDHZL010000041.1:0-20492 GCF_039811905.1 Nigerium sp.
GCCCGCGCGATCGCGTCCACGAACGGGCGCGCGGTCGCGGCGTCCCATCTGGGCGGCGACGCCCTGGACGCCGTCCGTGACCGCCTGCTCGAGGCCGGGCCGCTCGGGGACGCCGTCGTGCTCGCCGCCGCGGGCTCGAAGCGCCCCGGCGCGGTCGCGGAGGTCGAGGCGTCCGCCCGCCGGCTCTCGGACGCCGTCGGCCGCCCCGTGCTCGCCGGCTTCTTCTACTCCGCCTCCCCCACGCCGGAGGAGGCGGTGGCCGCCCTGCGCGCCCGCGGCCTGGCCGACGTGACCGTCGCGACCTACGCGCTGCTGCCGGGCCTGTATCAGGCGCGGCTCGCCGGGCTGGACGTCCGGGCGGTGGCCGAGCCGGTCGGCGTCCACCCGCGGCTCGTCGACTCGATCGTCGCGCGCTACACCGCCGCCCGCCCCCGGGCGGTAGCCTGAGTATTTTCCCGGTTCAACCAGCAGATACCCTGGATGGGCGTCTGCGTGAGAAAGATGATTCTGTGACAACTCTGCAAAGGCTCGACCGCGTCGTCATCCGCTTCGCCGGGGATTCCGGTGACGGAATGCAGTTGACGGGCGATCGGTTCACCTCCGACTCCGCCGCGGTCGGCAACGACTTCGCGACCCTCCCGAACTTCCCGGCCGAGATCCGTGCCCCCCAGGGCACGATCGCCGGCGTCTCGAGCTTCCAGCTCCACTTCGCCGACGTCGACATCCACACGCCGGGCGACGTGCCCGACGTGCTCGTCGCGATGAACCCGGCCGCGCTCAAGGCCAACCTCCGCGACCTGCGCCGCGGCGGCACGATCATCGCCGACACCAACGACTTCACCAAGCGCAACCTCACGAAGGTGGGCTACGCGGCGAACCCGCTGGAGGACGGCAGCCTGGACGCCTACCAGGTCCACCCCCTCGACCTCACCGGCATGACCGTCGCGGCGGTCGCCGACTTCGGGTTGGGCCGCAAGGAGGCGTCCCGCGCGAAGAACATGTTCGCGCTCGGCATGCTGACGTGGCTGTACTCGCGGCCGGTCGAGGGCACGTACGAGTTCCTCGACGTGAAGTTCGCCAAGAAGCCGCAGATCAGGGACGCCAACAAGGCCGCCTTCAAGGCCGGCTACGACTTCGGCGAGACGACGGAGAGCTTCGCCGTGCGCTTCGAGGTCGCGCCCGCGCCGCTGAAGGAGGGCCTGTACCGGCAGATCACCGGCAACAAGGCGCTCTCGCTGGGGTTGATGGCGGGGGCGGTCAAGGCCGACCTGCCGCTGTTCCTGGGCGCGTACCCGATCACGCCGGCGTCCGACGTGCTGCACGAACTCAGCAAGGCGAAGGACCACGGGGTCATGACCTTCCAGGCCGAGGACGAGATCGCGGCCGTCGGGGCCGCGCTCGGGGCGTCCTACGCGGGGCACCTGGGCGTGACGTCGACGTCCGGGCCGGGCATGGCCCTGAAGTCGGAGACCATCTCGCTCGCCGTGATGCTGGAGCAGCCGCTGGTGGTCTGCGACATCCAGCGCGCCGGCCCGTCGACGGGCATGCCGACGAAGACCGAGCAGGCCGACCTCTTCCAGTCGCTGTTCGGACGCCACGGCGAGGCGCCCCTGCCGGTGCTCGCCGCCCAGTCCCCCGGCGACTGCTTCTGGACGGCCCTGGAGGCCGTGCGCATCGCGTTGAAGTACCGGACGCCGGTCATCGTCCTCACCGACGGGTACCTCGCCAACGGCGCGGAGCCGTGGCCGGTGCCGGACCTGGAGAAGATCCCGGCGATCGACCCGCGCTTCGCGTCGAAGCCGAACGGCCCCGACGGCGCGTTCCTGCCGTACCTGCGCGACGCGAACCTGGCGCGCGCGATCGCCGTGCCGGGCACGGCCGGGCTGGAGCACCGCATCGGCGGCATCGAGAAGGCCGACGGCACGGGCAACATCAGCTACGACCCGGCCAACCACGAGAAGATGGTCCGGCTGCGGCAGGCGAAGATCGATCAGATCGTCCGCGACGTGCCGGATCTCGTGGCCGACGACCCCGACGGCGACGCCGACGTGCTCGTGCTCGGCTGGGGCTCCACGTGGGGGCCGATCGCCGAGACGGCCCGCCGCGTCCGGGAGTCGGGCCGCAAGGTTGCGACGGCCCACCTGCGGCACATCGCGCCGCTGCCCGCGAACACCGGCGACGTCCTGCGCGCCTACCGGCGCGTCATCGTCCCGGAGATGAACCTCGGGCAACTCGCCTTCTACCTGCGCGGACGGTACCTCGTCGACGTGCACAGCTACTCCAAGGTCCGGGGCCTGCCGATCTCGCCGCGCGAGTTCGCCCCCGACCTCATCGACTTCATCGACGGAAAGGACGTGCGATGACCACGACCACCGGCCTGTCCCAGGTCCCCCTCAGCATCGAACCGCTGAACCGCAAGGAGTTCGTCTCCAGCCAGGAGGTGCGCTGGTGCCCCGGCTGCGGCGACTACGCCGTGCTGTCCGCCTTCCAGGGCCTGATGCCCGACCTCGGCGTGAAGCGCGAGAACACCGTGATCGTCTCCGGCATCGGCTGCTCGTCGCGGTTCCCGTACTACCTCGACACGTACGGCATCCACTCGATCCACGGCCGCGCGCCCTCGATCGCGACGGGCATCGCGATGGCCCGGCCCGACCTGGCCGTGTGGGTCGTCACGGGCGACGGTGACGCGTTGTCGATCGGCGGCAACCACCTGATCCACGCGCTGCGCCGCAACGTGAACATCACGATCATGCTCTTCAACAACCGCATCTACGGGCTCACGAAGGGCCAGTACTCGCCGACGTCCGAGTCGGGCAAGGTCACGAAGTCCACGCCCGCCGGCTCGCTGGACTACCCGTTCAACCCCGTCGCGCTCGCGCTCGGCGCCGAGGCGACGTTCGTCGCGCGCACGATCGACTCCGACCGCAAGCACCTCACCGAGGTGCTCCGGCGGGCCGTGTCGCACCGCGGGGCGTCCCTGGTGGAGATCTACCAGAACTGCCCGATCTTCAACGACGGCGCCTACGACGGCCTCAAGGAGGCCGGGTCGCCGCGCGTGATCCCGCTCACCGACGGCGAGCCGATCGTCTTCGGGGCGAACCGCGAGCTCGGAATCGTCCGCGATTCGAAATCGGGGTCTCTCGAGGTTGCCACAGTTGCCACGGTCGACGAGGCAGAGATCCTGCGGCACGATTCGCACAACCCGGACGCCGCGCAGGCTTTCGCGCTCGCACGTATGACCGATTCGCAGCAGCTCTCCCTGTCTCCCATTGGGGTATTCAGGGATGTCGAGCGTCCGGTGTACGACGACGCCGCCCGCTCGCAGGTGACCATGCCGGACCGCGCTAATCGAATAGTGAAAATGCAGCATTTGATTGAAGGTTCGGACACGTGGACGGTCTAGTTCGCCACGTATTACCGTAACGGGGTGTCCTCAACTCCCCCCGAGGCGGGCCTGAAGGCCCGTCTGTCCCATGCGCTGGCGGACGCCAAGCAACGCCGCGACCTCACGTCGGTCGCGGGGCTGCGGGCGGCGTTCGTCGCGCTGGACGAAGCAGAAACCATCCAACTCCCCGGCGAGGCCGGTTCCATCCTCGCCATGGGGCTCGCCCCGTCCCACATCCCCTTGGGCGAGCACGGCGTCCGGCGGCTGCTCATGCGGCTGCGCGACGAGCGCGAGCAGGCGGCGTCCCAGGCCGACCCGGTGCGTGCCCGGCGCCTGCGTGGGGAGGCGGCCGCCCTCTCCGACGTGCTCACGGAAGCCTGACCACGGCGCACCCGACGCGGCTAGTGACGCTCTTCACCTTGTCAGACTAAAGTGGGCGTGACCTTTCCCCCGAGCGCCGCGGAAGGAGCGCCACCCTCATGGCCCATACGCCCAGCGAGCCTCATCCCGAGGATTCCCGGAAACCCGATTCGCCGACCGAACTCACCAAGCCCAGTTGGAAGTACGTGCTGCGGTCGACGATCCGTGAGGTCGGCGACGACGGTCTCACCGACCTCGCGGCCGGCCTCACCTACTACACCGTGCTGTCGATCTTCCCGGGCCTCATCGCCCTGGTGTCGATCCTGAGCCTGTTCGGGCAGAGCGCGGACGCCGTGACCGGCATCCTCGACCAGGTCGCCACCGTCGTGCCGGCCAGCACGATGGACACGATCCGTCCGGTGCTGGAGGGGCTGCTCACCGCGCCCGCCCCCGGGCTCGGCCTGATCATCGGCATCCTGACCGCGCTGTGGTCGGCGTCCAACTACGTGAAGGCGTTCGGGCGGGCCATGAACGTGGTCTACGAGGTGCCGGAGGGGCGCGGCCCGGTGAAGCTCAACCTCGGCATGTACGGCCTCACCGCGGCCATCCTCGTGCTGCTGGCGCTCTCCCTGGTGCTGCTCGCGGCGTCCGGCCCGATCCTGCAGGCCGTGGGCGACCTCATGGGTCTCGGCGAGGTGTTCCTCACCGTGTTCAGCATCGTGAAGTGGCCGATCCTGCTCGTGGTCGCCATCGTGATCGTGGCGTTGCTGTACTACTTCACGCCGAACGTACGGCAGCCGAAGATGCGCTGGATCAGCCCGGGCGCCATCATCGCGATCGTGCTCGGCGGCCTCGCCGGCGTCGCGTTCGCGCTCTACGCGGGCAACTTCGGCAGCTACAACCGCACCTACGGGACGCTGGCCGGCGTCATCATCTTCCTGTTCCTGATCTGGATTCTGAACCTCGCCCTGCTCTTCGGCGCCGAATTCGACGCCGAAATGGAGCGCGCGCGGCAGTTGCAGGGCGGCGTCGCCGCGGAGGAGGACATTCAGCTCCCGCCGCGCGACACGAAGGCGAGCGACAAGAAGGAGCAAAAGCTCCGCAAGGACGTGGCGGAGGGCCGCCGCATCCGCATCGAGGCCGCGCGCCACCAGCAGGGGGCGCGGCAGGCGCCGATCGACCACTATCCGAACCGAGGGTGAACGGCGCGTGACGAAGGCAGGATAGGGGTCGATGAACTTCGACACTGACCCCAGCGTCCGTCCGGCCGATGACCTGTACGTCCACGTCAACGGCCGCTGGCTCGCCACCACTGACATCCCTGCCGACAAGGGGCGCTACGGCGCCTTCCACCTGTTGCGCGACGCCTCCGAGGTGGCGGTCCGGGAGGTGATCACCGACACGGCGGCGTCCCAGCCCCGGCCGGGCAGCGACGCGGCACGCATCGCGGACCTCTACGCGTCCTTCATGGACGCCGAGGGCGTCGAGGCGTCCGGGCTCGACTGGCTGGGGCTGGAGCGCGTCGACGGGATCCACTCGGTGGACGACCTCGTCGCCCACCTCGGCTGGTGCCTGCGCTCCGGCGTCACGAGCATGTTCGGGGCCGGCGTCGACTCCGACCCGTCCTCACCCGACACGTACCGCCTGTTCCTCGCGCAGGACGGCATCGGGCTCCCCGACGAGGAGTACTACCGGCTGGAGCGCTACGCGGGCGTCCGGGAGGCGTACCGCGCGCTCGTCGCGCGGCTGCTCGAGTTGAGCGGCGCCGACCCGGCGGCCGCGGCGTCCGTCGTCGGACTGGAGACCCGCATCGCCGCACTGCACTGGGACAAGGTGCGCTGCCGCGACTTCGTCGCCACGTTCAACCTCACCGACGCCGCCGACCTGCCCGCCCCCTGGGGCGACGTGCTCTGCGCCGCCGGCGCGGGCGACCTGCGGGCGCTGGTGGTCTGCCAGCCGTCGTTCTTCGCGGAGGCGTCCGGGCTGCTGAGCGACGTCGACCTGACCACGTGGCGTGCCTGGGCACGCTTCCACCTCGTGAAGGATCGGGCGTTCGCCCTCCCCGCCGACGTGTACCGCGCGTGGTTCGACTTCTACTCGACGACGCTGCAGGGCATCCCCGAGCAGCGGGAGCGCTGGAAGCGGGGCGTGTCGGTCGTCGAGCGGTACCTGGGCGAGGCCGTCGGGCAGCTGTACGTCGAGCGGCACTTCGGCCCCGAGGCCAAGGAGCGCATGGACGCCCTCGTCGCGAACCTGCTGGCGGCCTACGGCGAGTCGATCCGGTCGCTGGAGTGGATGGGCGACGAAACCCGCGCCGAGGCGCTCGCGAAGCTCGCCACGTTCGAGACGAAGATCGGCTACCCCGACCGCTGGAAGGACTACTCGGCGCTTACGATCGGGAGCCACGACCTGCTGGGCAACGTGCAGCGCGCGGAGGAGTTCTCGTTCGACACCGAGGTCGAGAAGGCGTCCGGGCCGGTGCGGCGCTGGGAGTGGCTCATGACCCCCCAGACCGTGAACGCCTACTACCACCCGCTGCGCAACGAGATCGTGTTCCCGGCCGCGATCCTGCAGCCACCGTTCTTCGATCCGGACGCCTCCGACGCCGAGAACTACGGCGCGATCGGCGCCGTGATCGGGCACGAGATCGGGCACGGGTTCGACGACCAGGGGTCCACCTGCGACGGCGACGGACGCCTCCGCGACTGGTGGACGCCCGACGACCACGCCGCCTTCAAGCGCCTCACCGGACGCCTCGTCGCCCAGTACGACGCGCTCGCGCCCGCGCAGCTGCCGGACGTCCACGTGAACGGCTCCCTGACCCTCGGCGAGAACATCGGCGACCTGGGCGGCCTCTCGATCGCCTACCGCGCCTGGCAGCTCGCCGGCGGCGGCACGGACGACGAGCGGCGCCTGTTCTTCCTGTCCTGGGCGCGCATCTGGGGCGAGAAGGTGCGCGACGCCGCGCTTGCCGAACAGATCGCGACCGACCCGCACTCCCCCACGGTGTTCCGCTGCAACCAGGTCGTCCGGAACGTCGACGCGTTCTACGACGCCTTCAGCGTCCGTCCGGGAGACGGGCTGTGGCTCGATCCCGGCGACCGCGTCAGCATTTGGTGAGCGGGCTAGCCTGACGGGACGGGCGCGGCCCGCACGGTGGCGAGGAGGACGCGGCGGCGTCCGCAGAAGGAGAGACGCAATGGCTCAGAAGATGTCCACGGTTGAGGATTCCTCGGCGGCCCTCGGGCTGCTCGACGCGCTGCCGGTGCAGCAGGAGGCGACGACGTCGCGCGTGATCGTGAACAACCCGCTGCTGCGGGTCGTGTACTTCTCGTTCGACGCCGGCGAGTTGCTCACCGAGCACAGCTCGCCGCGGGCGGTGGTCGTGCAGGTGCTGACCGGTCAGCTTCGGTTCACGCTCGAGGGCGTCGAGCACACGATGAAGCCCGGCGATGTGCTCTACATGGCGCCCGGGGCGCGGCACTCGCTCATCGCCGACGAGCCCACGCACATGAGCCTCGTGATGGTCGATCCGGACGCCTGAGGCGTCCTCAGACCTGCTCGACCGCGCGCAGAGACGGGACCCGGCGGCGCAATTGGTTCTCCAGCCGCTGATGCATGGTGATCACCGCCGCCGGGCACCCCTGACAGGCGCCGCGCAGCCGCACCGAGACGACGTCGTCGCGGGCGTCCACCAACTCGATGCTGCCGCCGTGCGAGCGGGCGATGTCGCCGATCGGCCCGTCGATCAGTTCGGCCGCCGACAGCCGCAAGACGTCGTCGGGGCCGAGGTCGTGGGCGTCGGGGCCGGCCACCCAGGCGTCCGGGTGCTCGAGCGCCTCGACGAGCGCATGCCGGACGCCCGCCCCCTCGGCCCGCCAGGACGCCCCCGGCGCGAGGGTGACCACGAGGGCGTCCGGGGCGACGACGACGCGCGTCACCAGGCCGGGCGCCAGCCCGTCGAGGCCGGGCGCCGACGCGAGCGGGCCGACGAACGGCATCGGCGTCCGGGGGGCGACCCAGCGGAGGGTCGCCGGATCGTCCGTGGACTCGGGGTGCAGCGCGACGACGTGCTGGTCGCGCCGGCTGACCAGCGACGGCTCGCTCATCGGACGAACAGGCCCGTGATCGTGTGCCCCAGGAACGCCATGCTGTAGGCCAGCACGAACATGTAGCCGAACGCGATCGCCGGCCACTTCCAGCCGCCGGTCTCGCGGCGCATGATCGCGATCGTCGACATGCATTGCAGGGCGAACGCGAAGAACAGCAGCAGGGCGACGACCGTGTCGGGGGTGAAGACCTTCTCGCCGGCGTTCGGGCCGTCGCTGTAGGTCCAGGTGGCGAGCTGCGCGGAGACCTCGACGTCGTTCTCGGGGTCGGTCGCGGACGCCATCTGCCCCAGCGTCGACACCGCCACCTCGCGGGCGGCCAGCGACCCGACGAGCGCGACGTCGACGCGCCAGTCGAACCCGAGCGGACGGAACACCGGCTCGACCGCCTTGCCGATGCCCGCCGCCGCCGAGTGCTCCATGGTGTAGGCGGTGACGGCGACGTCGTCGGTCGGGTCGACGCCCGCGGCCGCCAGCTCGGCGTCGGAGCGGAACGGGATCGTCGTCAGCGCCCAGATCGCGATCGTCACGACGAGGATGATCGTGCCCGCCTTGCGCAGGAACGCCTTCGTCGGCTCCCACATCGCGATGCCCACCGACCGCAGCGTCGGGATCCGGTACGGCGGCATCTCCATGTAGAAAGGCAGCAGGTGGCCCGTGCGGTCGGTGATCTTCTTCACCACCCAGGACGCCGTCATCGCCGACGCCCCGCCCAGCAGGTACATCGCGAACATCGCGACGCCGCGTCCGGAGAGGGGCCCGATCATCGCGTCGGCCGGCACCAACATGCCGATGAGGAGCAGGTACACCGGCAGACGCGCCGAGCACGTGGCCAGCGGGACGCCGAGCATGGTGGCGATGCGGTCCTTGCTGGAGGGGATGGTCCGGGTGGCCATGACCCCCGGGATCGCGCACGCGAACGCCGACAGCATCGCCACGAACGCGCGCCCCTCGAGCCCGGCGCTGCTCATCACGCGATCCATGAGGAAGGCGGCGCGCGACATGTAGCCGACGGCGTCCAGCAGCGCGAGGATCGCGTACATCATGAGGATCTGGGGCACGAACTCCAGCACCGCGCCGACGCCCCCGATGATGCCGTTGCCGAGGAGACCCGCCAGCAGCCGGTTCGGGACCGCGGCGTCCACGTACGCGGCGAGGGACTTGAAGGCGTCGCCCAGGAGGTCCTGCAGCGGGGCGGCCCAGGTGAACAGAGCCTGGAAGAACAGGAACATCACGGCGAAGAAGATGATCGTCCCCCACACCGGATGCAGCAGGACGCGGTCGATGCGCTCGGTGCGCGCGTCGGGCGTCGGGGCCTCGTAGCCGGCCGCCGCGAGCAGCGAGTCGACCCAGCCGGCCAGCTCGCCGGCCCGATCGGGCGGGTCGAGGGGCGGCGTTGACCAGGCGTCCCAATCGGCGATGAGGTGCCGCAGTTCGCCGACGCCGATCCCCCGGTTCGCGACCACGGCGACCACCGGGACGCCGGCCGCGCGGCCGAGCGCCTCGACGTCCAGGCTGCCGCCGCGTCGGCGGAGTTCGTCGGTCATCGTGAGGACGAGGGCCGTGGGCTTGTGCCGGTGCAACACCTCGGCGAGCAGCAGCAGCGAGCGGCGCAGGGCCGTGGAGTCGGCGACGACCAGGAGGGCGTCCGGCTTCTCGACGTCTTTCAGCGAACCGTCCAGGTAGTCGGCGACCACCTGCTCGTCGGGCGAGATCGGCGCGAGCGAATAGCAGCCCGGAAGGTCTTCGATGCCGTAGGTCGCGTCCCCGATGCGGGCGAGGCCGCTGGAGCGCGAGACCGTGACGCCGGGATAGTTGCCGGTCTTCGCATGCAGACCCGTGAGGCGGTTGAAGAGCGACGTCTTCCCGCCGTTCGGCGACCCGATCAGGGCGACGCGAGGGGCCCCCGCGGGGGCCTCGTCGCCGGGGGCAGCGTGGCAGGAAGCATCAACGGGTGCGGGCATGGCATCAGACTCCGTGGAACGGAAGGGGGTGGGGTCAGGCGGCGAACTCGGGCTCGTCGGCGAGTTCGACGAGCACCAGGTCGGCCTGCGCCTGGCGCAGACACATCTGGACATCGCACACGCGGAAGATCATCGGCCCGCCCAGAGGAGCCTGGCGCACCTTCGAGATCGCCCGCCCCTCGGAGAACCCGAGCAACTGCAGCCGGTGGCAGACCGAGGAGTCACAGTCCGCCGCCACGCGACAGATCACGCCGCGCTGCCCGCAGCGCAGCGAGCTCAGCGGGACGACGCGGGTCTTCACGGACGCCGGAGCGGATGACATTACGTCCTCCTCCGTCGCCGGCTCGGCCGGCGACCGTTGAAAGCGTGGGCGACGGTCCGGAGCAGACCCCCACCTGAAAACTAAGGCAAGCCTAACTTAGCAGCATTACGCGCGGGGCGCGTATCAATATTCTGCTGCCGGGATAGCCCGCCGGTACGCGATCTCGGTGATCGAACCGCCCGCCGGTCCCGGGGTGTCGAACCAGAGACCGGCGGTGAAGCCCGCCCGCTCGAGGACGGCGATCGAGGCGCGATTGCGGTGGTCGGGGCAGGCGACGGCGCCGGGGGCGTCCGGGAAGAGCCAGGAGGCCAGGCCGACGAGGGAGGCGACGAAGGGCGTCCCGAGGCCCTGGCCGACCAGGTCGCCGGCGAGGCAGTAGTCGAGGCCGACGTCGCGGGCGTCGGCGGGGATGAAGCCGTCGGTCGGGAGGTCACCCACGCGGTAGAGCTGGGCGTAGCCGGCGTCCCGGCCGCGGACATGGGCGATGACCATGCGGATCGGGCTGCGTCCGGCGAGGCGGTCGCCGAAGCGGGCGCGGGCCTGGTCGAGGGTGAGCGGGGCGAACCAGGGCGCGGCGGCGTCCGACGTCTGGCAGGCGAGGACGAACGGCAGGTCGGCGTCCGTCACCGGCCGGAACGTGAAAGCGTCGTCGGGCATCAGGCGTCGGGGTCGAGGGCCTCGTGGCGCGTGGGGTCGGGCGGTAGCGATCCGGGCTGCAGTCCGGCCGGCTGAGGGGCGTCAGCCACGGAGGCGGACCGGAGGTCGGCCATGGTGTCGGCGATGAGGCGTTTGAGGGCGTCGGCGTCGTTGTCGAGGTCGACGACGCGGCGCGGGAGCTCTTCGATGCCGGCGAACTTGCCCGGACGCTCGGTGTCGCGGCCGAGCGCCTCGCGGATCGTGGCCGAGAACTTCACCGGGAGGGCCGTCTCGAGCGCGACGACGGGCTCGGCGACGGCCCCCACCGCGAGGAGGTCGCGGGCCACCTTCACCCCGTCGGCGGTGTGCGGGTCGATCACGGTGGCCCGCTCGGTGGCCAGGAAGCGGATCTGCGCGAGGCGGTCGGCGTGCGTGGAACTGCCCGAGACGAAGCCGTAGGTCTGGCTGAGCGCGGCGAACTCGGGGGTCTTGGACAGGTCGAAGAAGCCCTGACGTGGGAGTTCGTCGGCGAAGAGCGCGCGAACCCGGTCGCCGTCGCGGCCCAGGAGGTCGAACACGAAGCGTTCGAAGTTGGAGGCCTTGGAGATGTCCATCGACGGGCTGGAGGTCTCGTAGGTCTCGGCGGAGGCCCGCACGCGGTAGACGCCCGTCCGGAAGAACTCGTCGAGGACGTTGTTCTCGTTCGTCGCGAGGATCAACCGGTCGATCGGCACGCCCATCGAGCGGGCCACGTGCCCGGCACAGATGTTGCCGAAGTTGCCGGAGGGGACGGCGAAGGTGACGGTCTGGCCGTCGGCGTCCGTGGCGCGGAGGTAGAGGGCGACGTAGTAGACGACCTGGGCCAGGAGGCGTGCCCAGTTGATGGAGTTCACCGCGCCCAGCCGGTACTCGGCCTTGAAGGGGAGGTCGTTGTTGAGCGCCTTGACCAGGTCTTGGCAGTCGTCGAACACCCCGTCGACCGCGACGTTGATGATGCGGGGGTCGTCGAGGGAGAACATCTGGGCCTGCTGGAAGGGGGTCATCCGGCCGCGAGGGGTCAGCATGAACGTGGTGAGGCCGCGCTTGCCCCGCATCGCGTACTCGGCCGCGGAGCCGGTATCGCCGCTGGTGGCACCCAGAATCGTCATGGTCTCGCCGCGCCGCGCCAGCTCGAACTCGAACAGCTGGCCGAGCAGCTGCATCGCCATGTCCTTGAAGGCGGCGGTGGGCCCGTTGGAGATCTTGCCGAGCAGCAGGCCGTCGCCGAGGTCGGCCAGGCCCACGATCGCGTCGCTGCCGAACTTGTCGGCCGTGTAGGCGTGGCGGGTCAGGCGGGCGAGGTCGGCCGGGGCGATGTCGTCGATGAACAGCTCGAGCACCTGCGCGGCGAGCGCCGCGTAGCCCTCGTCAGCCAAGAGGGTGCGCCAGCGACCCAGGGTGGCCGTGGCGACATGCGGGTAGGACTCGGGGACGTAGAGCCCGCCATCGGGAGCGAGACCCTCGAGCAGGATGTCCGAGAACGAGCGAGGGGTCTGATCGGCGCCGCCGCGGGTCGAGACGTAGTTCACCCGTCCAGCCTAACGGGGCCTCGCGCGGGGTCGTTCGCCGACGAGCGCGAGCCGGGCCCGGATGATCGCCTCCAGCACGGCGACGGTGTCGTCGGCGTTGAAGAACACCTGGTCGGAGGCAAGCCGGACGATCTGCCAGCCCTCGGCCGCCAGCCCCGCGTCACGAACCCGGTCGTGGGTGAAGGCGGGCGCCGCCGCATGATGCTCGTGCCCGTCGACCTCGAGGCCAAGCAGGAGGTCGGGAAGCGCGCAGTCGAGGTAGGCGGTCGCAGACCCGTAGCCGGTGGCGGCCCCGTAGCCAACCCGGTGATTGGTGAGGAAGCCGCAGGGCAACCGGATTCGCCGGAGGAGATGGTGCAACGCGCGCTCGGCCTCCGACCACGGCTCGTCGCGGGAGTCGATGAGCAGGTCGCGACGGCGAACGTTGCCGCGCCGCCCGGGGGTGGACTTCAGTGTCGCCCATAGGGCCTCCAGCGTCACGACCCCGCGGCGCAACGCTTCGTCGATGGCCTCCGGCCCGATCTCCACCGCGAGGTCGAGCACGGTGAGCGCGATCGACGTGATGCGGACCCCGCCCCACGTCACGACGTGATCGGGGTCGATGCGGCGGCGCTCGAAGCGGAACCCGGGGCCGGGAGTCGCATGGCGGGTCCGGGCTGCCGTCAGGGTCGGGGCTGCCAGCTCGGGCCACCACGAGAGCCTGGCGGCGGCCCGGCCCGTGATCACCGCGTGGGGGTCGGAGGTGAGCACGGCACGCGCCCGCGCGGCCGCGTCGGCGGCCCCGCCTCGCGGGAGCCAGATGCCGGGCAGGACACGAACGACTTCGCCGCGGCGCCCGGCGCGGACGACGTGCTGGCGATCCAGGGGCGTGGCGCCGCGGGTGTCCGCGACGCCGTCGGCTGTGTGCAGGGTTTCCATGCCCACCACGATGGGGAGGGCGTGTCAGGGCTTGTCACAGGCCCGACACTCGATGCGAGGCCGAGCAGTGAGAGCTGTCGGCCGGACGGGGCGTCCGGTCCCGAGTGTCGAGGTGGTGACAGCGCAGCTGGGAGACGAAAGGGTGACTACGAGACGGGAGGCGCTCAGCCGCCCCAGCCCGGGGCCACGAGCGGCCACGGGTGCTCGGCTTCCAGGTGCGCGGCGAGGCCGAGGAGCGCCGAGTCTTCGCCGATGCGTCCGGTGAGCATGACGCCGATGGGCAGAACTGCTCCCTCGACCGTGGCCCGGTGCAGCGGGAGGCTGACCGAGGGCCGGCCGGTGAGGTTGGCGATGGAGGTCCAGGGGGTGTAGTCGATCTGGGCGCCGAAGTCGCCGGCCGGATCGTCGTCGTCGCGCAGTTCGCCGACCCGAGCCGGCGGGCGGGCCAGCGTCGGCGTGACGACCACGTCGAAATCGGCCCAGGTCTCGGCGACCTCGAGTGTCAGCGCCTGCACGGCGCCGAGCGCCTCCGCGAACGCGGTCCCGCTGACCTGGCGGCCCTGCTCCCGTAGCCAGCGGGTCATCGGGGTCAGCAACCCCTCCCGCCCCGGCGGCACCGGGACGCCCGCCGCCCCCGTGGTCCACAACGCCTGGAAGGCCGCCCACCGCTCCGGCGGAAACGCGACCGGGGCCGGGGCCACCTCGTGCCCCATCGTCTCCAGCCAGCCGGCGGTCTCCTCGGCCGCGGCGGTGCACTCGGGGCTGACCGACGCCGTCTCCGAGATCACCGGACGCACCAACAGGCCGATCCGCAGCCGCCGCGGTGCCTCGTCACACGCCCGCAGGTAGGAGGGCGACCGTGGAAGCAGATACGTGTCGCCCGGCACGTTCCCGGCGAGCGCGTCGAGGGCGAGCGCCGTATCCCGGACCGTCCGGCTCACCACCCCGTCGCACACCAGCCCCGGCCCGGCCACCCGCCCCGGCAGGGTGCTCACCAGCCCGCGCGACGGCTTCAGCCCGACGACGCCGCAACTGCTCGCCGGAATGCGGATCGACCCACCCCCATCGGACGCATGCGCGATCGGCACGACGCCCGCCGCCACCGCAGCCGCCGCTCCGCCGCTCGAGCCGCCGGCGCCGCGCGAACGATCCCACGGTGTCACGACCGCCCCGGACGCCGGCTCCGTATAACACGGGAACCCGAACTCCGGCGCGGTCGTCAGCCCGACGGTGACCGTGCCCGCCTCGACGAGCCGCCGGGCCACCGCGTCGGTGCGGCGGCCCACGTTGCCCTCCAGCGCGAGGCTGCCGCCGGTGTACGGCAGCCCTTCCACCTCGGCCAGCTGCTTGATCGGGCACGGGACGCCCGCCAACGTCAGCGACCCCGCCTCGCCCCGTGCGACCGCGGCGTCGACCGCCTCGGCCTGGGCGAGGGCCCGCTCCTCGTCCACCCAAGCGAACGCCCCGAGCGATTCGGCGCCCCGGACGCGCCCGAGCGCCGCCCGGACGACCTCGAGCGCCGACAACTCACCCGCGCGCACGCGCGCGGCGATCTCGACGGCGGTCACATCCACGTCGCCACCCTAGCTGCGCGGCCTCCGTCAGGGACGCCGCACCAGGATCCCATCGGCATCGGCGTACACGTAGCCACCATGCTCGAACACCACGCCGCCGAAGATCACCGCCTGCCCGCGCGTGCCCGTGCCGTGCTGGTGGCTGCGCCGCGGGTTCGTCCCGAGGGCCTTCACGCCGAGCTCGACGCCGCCCAGCCGCTCCGAATCCCGGACGGCCCCGTTCACGATCACCCCCGACCACCCGTTCTCGGACGCACTCCGAGCCAGCACGTCGCCCATCAGCGCCGACTCCAGCGAGCCTTCGCCGTCCACCACCAGGACGCGCCCCTCCCCCGGCGTCGCCAGGGCTTCCTTCACCAGGACGCTGTCATTCCGGACGTGCACCGTCTCGATCACCCCCTCGAACTCCTGCCTGCCGCCCAGGCTCCGGAACTGCGTCTCGCAGGACGCCAGCTCTTCCCCTCGCTCGTCGTAGATGTCAGCCGTCGTTCCCATCGTGGTTCCCTTGTTCGATCACTTCACTGGCCCCCGCACCGGACGCCGGCACCGCTGCCGCCCGCTCGGTCCGGTCAAGAATGAAGGGCACCGCGCCGCCCGCCTCGAGGAGGGCGACCTCCGCCTCCGTTTCGACCGCGGCCCTCGCCGCGATCTCGTGCCGGACGCCCCCGATCACCGCCACCACCGGCACGGACGCCTCCGGTGCGATCGCCGTCGCATCGATCTCCACCGTGTCGTCGACGCCGAGCGACTGCACCAGGGCGAGGTCGTCGCCGGTCACGACGAGCGGCAGGATGCCCATCCCGACCAGATTCGACCGGTGGATCCGCTCGAACGACGCCGCGAGCACCGCCCGAATATCCAGCAGCCGCTGGGCCTTCGCGGCCCAGTCGCGCGACGACCCCATGCCGTACCGCTCCCCCGCGACCACGATCGCCGACCGCCCCTCGCCCCGGTACCGCGCGGCCACCTCGAAGATCGGCAGCACCTCGTGGCTCCCCGCGACCACGGTGTACCCGGTCGGCAGCCCGCCTTCGACACCGGCGCCCAACGCGTTGCGGAGGTTCTTGTTGAAGAACGCCCCGCGCATCATCACCTTCCAGTTGCCGCGCCGCGACGCGAACACGTTCAGGTCGCCGCGGTCCTCGCCTCGCTCGACCAGGTAGTCGGCCACGAAGCTGTCCCGCGGGATCGCGCTCGCCGGCGAGATGTGGTCGGTCGTCACGTCGTCGCCCAGCACGAGCAGCGGCGTCGCGGTGTAGCGGCCCAGCAGGCACGACGTGTCCCCGGTCACGAACTCCGGCGGCTGCAGGATCGTGGACGCCTCGTCCCACGGGTACAGCGCCCCCGTGGCCGCCTCCAGCCCCGCCCAGCTCTCGCTGGCCCGCGCCTGCGCGAACGCCTCGCCGAAGTCCTCCGCCCGCAGCCCGGACGCCAGCGCCGCGTCCACCTCGGCCGGGTCGGGCCACAGATCCGCCAGCCGGATCTCGCGGCCGTCCGCCGTCGTCCCCAGGACGCCGTCCGCCACGTCCGCGGTCGCGTCGCCGACGATCGCGTACGCGACCACGAGCGGCGGCGCCATCAGGAACGCGAGATCGAGCGACGGGTTCACGCGCCCCGGGAAGTTCCGGTTCCCCGAGAGGATCGCCACCGGACGCACCTCCCCCCGCGCCGCCAGCGTCGCGATCGGCTCCGGCAGCGGCCCCGAGTTACCGATGCAGGTCGCGCACCCGAACCCGACGATGTCGAACCCGAGCGCGTCCAGGTCCTCCTGCAGCCCGGCGCGCTCCAGATACCGGACGGCCGCCGGCGAGCCGGGCGCCAACGACGTCTTCACCCACGGCTTCGCCGTCAGCCCCCACTCGCGGGCCCGCCGCGCGAGCAGGCCGGCGGTGACGAGCTGCCGCGGGTCCGTCGTGTTCGTGCACGACGTGATGGACGCCAGCGCCACCGGGAACGCCGGGACGCCGTCGGCCCCCGCCGGTGCACCCGGGTTCCCCACGGGCAGCGACGAGGGCACGTCGGCCAGGTCGAGCCGATCCTGCGGGCGCTGCGGCCCCGACGCGCTCCGGCGCAGCGACCCCAGGTCGATCTCCAGCACCTCCGGGTACTCCGGCTCGTCGGCGTCCGTCCGCCACAGGCCGGCCGCCCGCGCGTGGGCCTCGACGAGCGCGACGTGCTCCGCCGGACGTCCGGTCGCCGTCAAATACCGCCCCACGGCCGCGTCCACCGGGAAGAATCCCGTGGTCGCGCCGTATTCGGGGGCCATGTTGGCGACGACGCCACGCTCGCCGACCGACAGGGTCGAGACGCCCGGGCCGAAGAACTCCACGAACCGTCCGGCCACGCCGAGCCGCCGCAGCCGCTCGGTCACGACCAGCGCGAGATCGGTCGCGGACGCCCCGGCCGTCAGCGCGCCGCTCAACCGGACGCCCACGACGTCAGGCAGCCGCAGCGACGTCGGGATGCCCAGCATGATCAGCTCGGCCTCCAGCCCGCCGATGCCCCAGCCCAGCACGCCGAGCCCGTTCACCATCGGGGTGTGGCTGTCGGTCCCGAGCATGAAGTCGGGGGCGACCACGGGGCCGTCGACGCCATCCGGCCCGGGCAGCA
Organism: Nigerium sp.; assembly: GCF_039811905.1. Classification (NCBI taxonomy): domain Bacteria; kingdom Bacillati; phylum Actinomycetota; class Actinomycetes; order Propionibacteriales; family Propionibacteriaceae; genus Nigerium; species Nigerium sp. Next base: position 17,447 of record NZ_JBDHZL010000041.1, read on the forward strand.
CGGTCGAGACCGTCGCGAATTGCTCCAGGTTCAGCGTGTGCATGATGCCGGTGCCGGGCGGGTTGATCGACACGCCCTTCATCGCCCCGGACGCCCACTTCAAGAACGCGAACCGCTCCTCGTTGCGGCGCAGTTCGAGCGCCTGGTTCACGGCCACGGCGTCCGGACGCGCGTACGCCTCCACGGCCAGCGAGTGGTCCACCGAGACCTCGATCGGCAGCACGGGCACCAGGGACGCCGGGTCGCCGCCTCGCCGCGCGACGACGTCGCGCATCGCGGCCAGGTCGACGAGGGCGGGCGTGCTGGTCGTGTCGTGCATGAGCAGGCGGTCCGGCATGACGTCGATGGACGCCTCCCCGCCGCGCCCCCACGCCCGGAGCGCGCCGACGGACGCCTCGGCCGCCCCGGCGTCCTGGTGGCGCCAGCAGTTCTCGGCGAGGATGCGCAGGACGTACGGCAGCCGGTCCAGGTCGTCGGCCAGCAGCCCCCGGACGTCCACCATCGCGTACGACGTGCCCCCGGTCTCGAGCGTCGTCCAGCCGTTCATCGGTTCCTCCTGAAGGTCCCCGGGTCGGCGCGCCGGGCGGTCGCGGGCGTGCGGTAGCCTCCCGACAACGGTGCGGACCGCGCCGTCGAGAAGGGGTGTTCGTGTCGAGCGCAGACCTGGGCCAGGCCCTGACGAAGAATCAGTTCGCCTACCGCGAGGTGCGGCGGCGCATCATCATGGGCGAGCTGCCGCCCGGCGAGCCGATCCCGCAGGCGCGGCTGGCGGCCGACCTCGGCGTCAGCCTCACACCGCTGCGCGAGGCCCTGCGCAAGCTCGACGCGGAGGGGCTGGTGGAGTTCGCGTCGCACAAGGACGTCCGCCCGACCATGCTGACGGCGGCCGGTGCGCGCGACCTCTACGAGATCCGCCGACACCTCGAGCCGCACGCGACGCGGCTCGGCGCCGAGCGCCGCACGGACGCCGACGCCGACGCCATCGAGCGCGCCGCCGCCGAGCTCGTGCCCCTGACCGGCGACAGCAGCCTCGAGGCGATGCTCGCCCATCGGGCCTTCCACCGGGCGCTGTACGGCGCCTCGCACAACCGCGAGCTGGTCACGGTGCTCGACGGCCTCTGGGACAAGGCGGATCGCTACCGGCGCCTCGGCATGAACCTCGCGGGCATCGATCAGGCCGAGCGGCTGGAGCGGGTGCGACGCCAGCACACGGCGCTCGCGGACGCGGTCGTCGCCGGCGACCCGGACGCCGCCGAGCGCGTCTCCCGCAAGCACATCGACTCGAGCCTGACGCGGCTCGTGGAGTCGACGCTCGCGTGACGCGGCGCGTGGGCGACGGTTTGCCGCCCGCCTGCCGGTGGCCGCGGTGCTCACGCCTCCACCTTCTCAGACTCCGCGCCCCGGCGTGCCTCGCGCAGCTTCATCCCGGCCATCATCGCCGTCGCGATCACGAGCAGGACGCCGAAGAAGATCAGACCGGCGGTCGTCGAGCCGGTCCGCTCGACGATGAGGCCTTGCGCGTACGGGCCGACGAACCCGCCCAGGTTGCCGATCGAGTTGATGGCGGCCACGGCGGTCGTGGCGCTCGCGCTCGACAGGAACAGCCCGGGCACGGCCCAGAACGGCGACTTGAACGCGTACAGCCCGGCGAGCGCGATGCAGATCGCGCCGATGGCGAGCACGGGCGACTGCGTCAGCGCGGCGCCGAACATCGCCAGCGCCGAGACGCCGAGCGGCAGCCAGCAGTGCAGCTTGCGCTCGCGGACGGCGTCCGAGTGGCGCGCCCACAGGATCATCGCGACCGTCGCCACCGCGTACGGGATCATCCCGATGAGCCCGATCTGGATCGTCGTGAGCGACCGCCCGAGCTGCTTGATGATCTGCGGCAGCCAGTAGCCGGTGCCGAGGCTGCCGACCTGGTATACGAAGTAGATCGCGCCGAGGTAGAGCACCTTGGGGTTCCCGAGGGTCTTCCACAAGGACAGATGCTGCACGCGGTCGGCCTTCGCGGACGCCTCGGCGTCCAGTTGGGACACCAGCCACTCGCGCTCGTCGTCGGCCAGCCAGCGGGCGTCGCGGGGGCGCTCGGTCATGACGAACAGCGTCAGGACGCCGAGCAGCACCGCCGGGACGCCCTCGAGGATGAACATCCAGCGCCAACCGGACAGCCCGAACCAGCCGACGTTCTCCATGATCCAGGTGGACAGCGGCGAGGCGATGATGTAGCTCACGGGGATGGACGCGGTGAACAGCGACATCGTCGTCGCGAGGTCCTTTTCGCGGAACCAGCGGGTGAGGTAGATCACGATGCCGGGGAAGAACCCGGCCTCGGCGACGCCGAGCAGGAAGCGGGCCGCGATGAGCTGCCACCCCTCGTGCACGAAGCCCATCAGCGTGGCGATGACGCCCCAGGTGAGCAGGATGCGCGCGATCCAGGGGCGGGCGCCGAACTTGGCCAGCGCCGCGTTGCTGGGCACCTCGAACAGGAAGTACCCGATGAAGAACAGGCCCGCGGCCAGGCCGAACACCTGACTGGTGAGCCCGAGTTCGGCGTTCATGTGCAGGGCTGCGTAGCCGATGTTCGCGCGGTCGACGTAGTTGACGATGTACAGGATGAAGACGAAGGGGATGATGCGCCACGTCACCTTCCGGACGACGTGCGCTTCGAACGGGGTCCGCCCGCGGCGGTCCAGGGCGACGGGTTGGTTGTTGTACTCACTCATTGAGCACCTCCTGATTCCGATGTTATAAAATATAAGATCGTGGGAGGCGGGTTGACAACCCTCACATTGGTTGGCAACAACGCCGGAAGTTTCATTAGTTTTTGTCATCGAGACCACTCGGGGTCGGCCCGGGTGTCTCGGCGCCCTCCGCTCCCCCGTTCCCGGACGCCCGCCCCCGCGTTTTCGCTTGCCGGACGCCTCCGACCGGGGGCCTCCGGCGCGCGGCCACCGGCGCTGAATCGGGCGTCCCCCGCACGGGGACGTGTCGCCAACCAGAGGCATTTCCGGCCGTCAGAGGCATGTTCAAAGACGAGACGCATGCA
>NZ_JBDHZL010000042.1:0-20369 GCF_039811905.1 Nigerium sp.
CCGGGGCGTCCGGGGCGAGGCTGGCACGGTCGGCGTCGCGCACCGTCGCCGGCGCCGTGGGGCCGTCGTGGGGCGCCCGGCCGGGGCGTCCTTCTCACTCCACGAGGTAGCCGTCGCGGACGAGTTCGCGGACGCGGGGGGTGAGGTCCGCGCGGAGCGCCGCGGCGTCCACGTCGAGCAGGGTCGCGATGGCGTCGATGATCTGCCCGGCGGTGAGGTCGCCGTCGGACGCCCCCGCGAACGCCGCCAACCCGGTGTCGGCCTCCACCGCGCAGCCGAGCCCGTAGGACTGGCGCAGGACGATGTGCTCGGGGTCGGGCTCGCCGGGGCGTCCGGTGGTCTCCTGGACGACGCCGGGATGCAGGCGCCACCGCGTGGCGAGCAGCGCGTCGTCGGGGACGCCGGCCAGGTCGACCGCCCACTGCTGGGCCGCCAAGGCGTCCCCGATCGGCTGGTAGACGGCGTGGGGCCACTGCTCGACGCGGATATCGGGCACGTCGCGCCCAGCCTGCCGCAGCGACACCCAGCCCATGCCGACCCCCTCGATGCCGAGGGCGTCGAGGTAGCCGATCCACTCGCGGTACCGTTCGCGGTAGTCCGGGCGCCAATTGGTGCCGGCGTCGCTGAGCCAGATCTCGGCGTATTCGTAGGGGTCGAGGCGCTCGCGCTCGATGACGAGGCCGTCGCAGCCGGTGGGGCGGATCCAGCCGGCGAGCCGCTCCTCGAAGGGCTCGCCGCGCAGAATCGCCCAGTTGCACAGCACCTGCATCGTGCCGTCCGGGTTCAGGCGCCGGCCGCCGCCGGTGACGACCTGCTCGACGAGCCGGTCGCCCGGGAGGCTGCCTTCGCGGTACGTCAGCCGGTGCACGGAGGGCGGCGACATGACGAACGGCGGGTTCGTCACGATCAGGTCGAACCCCTCGTCGGCGACCGGCTCGTAGAGGGAGCCGAACCGCAGGTCGGCGTCCACTCCGTTGAGGCGGGTCGTGACGCCGGCGAGCGCGAGAGCGCGCTGGTTGACGTCCGTGGCGATCACGTGCCCGGCGTGCTGGGCGAGGTGCAGCGCTTGGACGCCGCAGCCCGTGCCCAGGTCGAGCGCCCGCCCGACCGGGCGGCGCTGGGTCAGTTGCGCGAGCGTCGTGGACGCCGGCGAGACTCCGAGGACGAAATCGGGACGCGTCTCGTTGGGCCGCTCGTCGAGGTGGTTGAGCGGGTCGTGGCACACCCAGCCGTCGAGCGCCGGGGTGGACGCCGTCGCCTCCGCCGCGTACGGCCGGATCTCGGCGAGCCCCCGAACCCGATCGGCCTCCACCGCGAGGATGCCCGCCTCCACCAGCGGGCCCACCGGACCCAGGACCCGCTCGACCTCGGGGCGCGGTACGGTGTGCTGCACCAGCCACAGCCGCATCAGGGTCGCCTGCGCGTCGCGGTCGTCGCCGAGGGCATCCTCCGCCGCCAGCGTCGTGTTCCGCGCGAGCCCGGCCGCGCCGGCGTCCCCCAGCCGCCGCATGACGGGGTCGAACGTGTAGTCGGCGTCCCGAAGACGGTCGGCAAGCGTGCTGAGGTAGGAGTCTGACAACATGACCCAAGCCTGGCACGCCCGCCCGCTGCGGCCCGAACCCTGAGCGACCGAAAGGATCGACCGTGACGACCGTTCCGAGCCAACGCCCGCCCGGATGGGGCGCGTCGGCGCCCGAGGGGTCCGCGACGTCCACGCATCCGTCGCCGCCGGGAGCCACGCCTGGTCGCGGCAGGCTCCTGGTCCGGAACGCGCGCCCTGTGCCCCTGGACGGAGTCGACTCGCGGCCCGACGTCGCCCCCGTGGACCTTCGGATCGCCGACGGCATGATCGTCGAGGTCGCGCCTCGCCTGGAGCGCGTGCCCGGCGAGGACGAGTTGGACGCCGGTGGCCACTGGACCATCCCGGGGCTGTGGGACCACCACGTGCACGCCGGGCAGTGGATCCGGTCGACCACCTGGGTCGACCTGGCCGGCACCGCGTCGGCGCGCGAGGCGCTCGACCGGCTCGCCGCCCACATCGCCCGATTGGACGCCTCGGGTGCCGACCCGCACCAGGTCGTGACCGGCTTCGGCTATCGCAGCGTCACCTGGCCCTCCCCGGCGTCCGTCGCCGACCTCGACGCGATCAGCGGGGACCGGCTCGTGATCGCCATCGCCGGGGACGCCCACAACGGCTGGCTGAACTCCCGCGCCCAGGCCGCGCTGGGTCTCCCCCACCGCGACACGGCCCACGCCGAGAACGACTGGTTCAGCGTGATCGACCGGCTCTCCGAGTTGCCGGGGTTCGATCCGAGCCCGCAGCTCATCCGCAGCGTCGTCGCGGGCATGGCCGCGCGCGGCATCACCGGCATCGTGGACTTCGAGTTCTCCGACTCCTTCCGGCAGTGGCCACGCCTGGTCGCCGACGGCCTCGACCTCATCCGCGTCGTGGCGAGCGTCTACCCGCACCAGCTCGACGAGGCGATCGGGCTCGGCCTGTCCACCGGCGGCGCCCTGCCCGGCGGCGAGGGGCTCGTCACGATGGGGCCGCTGAAGATCATCACGGACGGTTCCCTCGGCACCCGCACCGCGTGGTGTTGCCAGCCGTACCTCTCCGCTCCGGGCGACGCCGACTGCGGCGCCCCGAACCTCACCGGCGAGGAGCTGCGTGCGCTCATCGAGCGCGCCGACTCCCACGGGCTCGGCGTCGCGACCCACGCCATCGGGGACCGCGCGAACCAGGCCGTGCTGGACGCCTTCGCCGCCACCGGCGTCCACGGACGCGTCGAGCACGCGCAACTTCTCCGCCTCGACGACATCGGACGCCTCGCCGACCTGGGCATCGCCGCCAGCATCCAGCCCGCCCACGTGCTCGACGATCGCGACATCGCGGACGACTGCTGGGCCGACCGCACCGAGCGTGCGTTCATGATGCGCTCCCTCCAGGACGCCGGCGTGCGGCTGCTGTTCGGCTCGGACGCCCCCGTCGCGCCGCTCGACCCGTGGCTGGCGATGGCCGCCGCGGTCCACCGCTCCGGCGACGAGCGCGAGGCCTGGCACCCCGAGCAGTCGCTGACGGTCGCCGAGACGCTTGCCTGCTCGGTCGACGGCCAGCGGCTGGCGCCGGGCGGGCGAGGCGACCTCGTCGTGCTCGGTGACGACCCGTTACGCCCCTGCGAGCGCCCTGAGGACGCCCGCGCGCTGCTGCGAGGCATGCCGGTGCTCGCCACCGTGTGCGCCGGCCGCGTGACCCACCGGGCGGACCCGTGACGCCGCCCGAGTGGCTGCTCGACGAGAACACCGCGCATCTCCACCATCGCCCTGCCCGGGCCGGCAGCCCGGCCGAGTGGCCCGACTGGGTCTCCGACCGCGTCCGGGCAGCCCTTCACCGTCGCGGCATCGAGCGCCCCTGGGCCCATCAGGCGATCGCGGCCGACGCGGCCTTCCGCGGCCGGCACGTCGCGATCGCGACGGGCACCGCGTCCGGCAAGTCCCTCGCCTACCTGCTGCCCGTGCTCGCCGCAGGCCTCGACGGACGCCTCGGCGCCCCCGCGCCCGACACCGGACGCGCGCGCAGCGCCCTGCGCCTCGACCTGCCGCCGCGGCACACGGCGCTCTACCTGGCCCCGACGAAGGCCCTCGCCCACGACCAGGTGCGCGTGTGCACCGAGCTCGGGTTCGATCACGACGAGTGGCGGGTCTCTGCGCTCGACGGCGACTCCGACCGCGACGAACGCCGCTTCGCCCGCGAGTTCGCCCACTACGTGCTCAGCAACCCCGACATGCTGCACCGCTCCGTGCTGCCCGCCCATCGGCAGTGGTCTCGGTTCCTCGCCGATCTGCGGTACGTGGTCATCGACGAGGCCCACCGCTACAAGGGCGTCTTCGGCGCCCACGTCTCGGCGGTGCTGCGACGCCTCCGGCGCGTGTGCGCGCTCTACGGCTCGAGCCCGACCTTCGTCTTCGCCTCCGCGACCATCGCGGACGCCGACGACGTGGGCCGGTCGCTCGCCGGCCTGAGCGACGTCGCCCTCGTCGACACCGACGCCTCGCCGGCCCCCGGTCTCGACTTCGTGCTCCGTCGGCCCACGCCCAGCCTCACCGAGGACGCCGCCCGCCTCCTGGCCGGACTCACCGAAACGGGCCAGGCCCTCGTGTTCACCACCTCCCGGATTCAGGCCGAACTCGTCGCCATCCGCGCCCGCGAGCTCTCGGGCCGCCCCGAGACGATCGCCTCCTACCGGGGCGGCTACCTGGCGGCCGACCGCCGCTCCATCGAGCGCGCCCTGACCACCGGAGCGCTGCGCGGCGTCGCCGCGACGAACGCGCTCGAACTCGGCGTCGACATCGCCGGCATGGACGCCGTCGTCACCGCCGGCTTCCCCGGCACCCTGGCCGCCCTCTGGCAGCAGGTCGGCCGCGCCGGACGCTCGGGGCAGGACGCCCTCGCCGTGCTCGTCGCGCGCGAAGACCCTCTGGACGCCTATCTGGTCGAGCACCCCGAGCTCATCTTCGACCGGCCGGTCGAACGCACGGTGGTCTACCCCGACAACCCTTACGTGCTGGGCCCGCACCTGGCCGCCGCCGCCCAGGAAGCGCCCCTCACCGAAGCGGACACCGACTACTTCGGCCCCCGGACCGTGCCCCTCGCCGAGCAGCTCGCCCACCAGGGCATGCTGCGACGCCGCGCCTCCGCCTGGTTCTGGACGCACCCGCAGCGTGCCGTCGACTCGATCGATCTGCGCTCCATGCACGGGCGTGCCTTCGAGGTTGTCGACGAGGCCACCGGACGCCTCATCGGCCAGGTCGACCCGTCGGCCGCCGACCGCACGCTGCACCCTGAGGCGGTCTACGTGCACCAGGGCGATCAGTGGCTCGTGGTCGACGTCGACGAGCACGACCGTGTCGCCCTCGTCGTGCCCGCGGACGGCACGTACTTCACCCAGCCGCAGGCCGTCGCCGGCGTGCGCGTGCTCGGGGTCGACCGGACGCGGCCTCTCGGCCTCGGCACCCTGTCGTACGGCACCGTCGAGCTGGCGAGCCAGGTCACCGGCTACCTGCGGCGCGACTCCCGGACCGGCGACGTGTGGGATTCCACCCCGCTCGCCCTGCCCGAACGCCACATGACCACCAAGGCCACCTGGTGGACGCTGCCCGACGACGTGCTCAGCGTGCTCGACATCGAGCCGGCCGAGTTGCCCGGCGCGGTGCACGGGGCCGAGCACACCGCGATCGGCCTGCTGCCCGCCCTCGTGCCCTGCGACCGCTGGGACATCGGCGGGCTCTCCACCGTGCATCACCCCGACACCGGCCGCCTCACCGTCTTCGTCCACGACGGCAATCCCGGTGGAGCCGGCTTCGCCGAACTCGGCTACGAGAAGGCCGACCAGTGGTGGCGGGCCACCCTCGAACGTCTGCGCGACTGCCCCTGCGCCGACGGCTGCCCCGCCTGCGTGGTGTCCCCCAAATGCGGGAGCGGCAACGACCCGCTCGACAAGCGGGGGGCGGCCGTGCTCGTCGCGGCGCTGCTGCCCGGCTGACCCGGTCACGACTCCTCCTGCAGGACGCCGGCGTTCGCGTGGGCGTCCACCGCCAGCGACAGGCCGAACGGACGCCACCCCGGGTCGCCCCGGACGGCGACCGTCACCACGAAGTCGATTTCGTCGCCGGACACCCGGCACGACGTGACGCTCACGTGGTTGACGGACGCCGAGCCCGACGCCGCAGCACAGCCGTCGCCGCCCGCCAGCACCGCCTGCCCGCCCGCCACGGCGGCAAGATCGGCCGCCCCCTGCACCCGGTGCGCCGTGGCCCGGTACGCCGAGGCGATCACGAACACGGCCACCAGCACCCCGACGAGCAGCACCCCGACGGCGACGAGGCCGGTCGCGTTGCCCCGTTCGCCGCGGTCGCCCTCCGCCGCCCGTCTTGTCATCGCCGACCGCCCTCGTCGAGCACCGCGGCCCGCGCCCGGACCGGCCACGTGAACAGGCCGCCGAACCGGGCCTGCGCGCCGACCTCGACGACCGTCGCGCCCCCCTCGTGACGCCGGGTCACGGTGGCGCCCGCCGGGGCGTCACGCTCGGCCCGCGCCACCGCGGCCCGATCCCCCCGCGCCTCTTGGCGCGCCACCTCGTTCGCGCTCACCTGGCAGAGATTCAGCAGGGCCAGCGCCCCGATCAGCCACACGACGACGGCCGTCAGCATCGCCACCACCAGGCTCACCATCGCGAGCTCGGCGGTCGCCATGCCCCGCTCCCTCGAGCCGGTCGCCTCCATCGCTCCCCCTCCCCGCCGGCGTCGCCCCGCCCCACACGGGGCGACGCCTGTGGTCGTGGGCCGGCCTTGGCCAGCCCGGTCAACGGTCAGTCAACGGTCAGAACGCCCCAGTGATCGCCTTGAAGATGACGCCGATGAGCGTCTTGATGAGCGCCGCGAACCAACCGGCCTGCAACGCCTTGATCACGATCGTGACGAGGGTGATCACCAACACCACACCGACCGCGTACTCCGCCGTCGTCATGCCGCGCTCGTCGCCGGGCGCCGCCACCTCCCCCGCCTCGTCCGCCACGACAGCGACCTCGCCGATCTCGCCGTCGACCGCCTCGTGCCCCTCGAACATCTCGGTCATGTGCCCCTCCTTGCTCCCCTCGCCGCACCACCGCGGCACACCCTCCACGATGGGGATCGACCGCCGTTTCGTGTCACCGAGTTCGCGGCCTGTGGACGACGCTTCGACCCGCCCTCGATCTGTGGACAACCCGTCACCTCACCGCGCGAACAGGCCGCCGAAGATCGGCGCGACCCCCAGCAGGAAGAAGGCGGGCAGGAAGCACAGCACGAGGGGCACGACGCTGCGCACCCCCGCCCGGCGCGCACCGACCTGCGCCGCCGCCGCCGCCGCGCGCCGGGCGTCTCGCGCATGCTGCCGCAGCAGCCCCGCCAGGGCGACCCCCGTGCCGACCGACCGGCTCAGGTCGCGCGCCACGGCGGCGTACCCGGGGGCGTCCCCCAGGCTCGCCCACGCCCTCCGCTCGTCGATGCCGAGGTCGATCTGATGGGCCACGACGCCGAGCACGCCGCTCGTCGCGTCGCCTGACACCTCGGCGACGAGGCGTAACGCCCCGCGCGGCGGCTGCCCGGCCTCCAGGCACACCGCCAGCAGGTCGCACACCTGCGGCACATCGGCACGCACGGACGCCTGCCATCGCCGCCCCCGCACCGCCGTCCACCACGCGCGGGCTCGCGCCCACACGCCCGCCACCGCGACGCTCCGCCCCCCACGCCGACTCCGTAGCCTCCCCAGGCCCGGCGGACGCGCCAACCGGACGGCCACCAAGGCCAACCCCGCCGCGAGGGCCGCCCACCCGCTCACCGGACGCCCCCGTCCGCGATCCGGTCGGTCCACCAGACCCCGGCGCACGCCAACCCGACGCCCGCCACGAGGCACGCGTTGCCCACCGCCGTGCCGGTCAGGAAGCGGAGCGGGTCGCCGCCGAACCCGTAGCCCAGCAGGACGCCCACCAGCGGTAGCGCGCCCATCAGCCTCCCTGACGCCCGCGGCGCCGACAGTTCCGCCGACACCGTCCGCTCGGTCTCGTGCTCGGCCGCCAGCCGCTCCGCCGTCGCCTCGATGGCCGCGCACATGGACGCCCCCGTTCGCTCCGAGACCTCCCACGCCCGCGCCAGATCGACGAGCCCCTCCCCGCCCGGGGCCTCCCCCGCTCGCCGGAGCGCCCCCGGCACCTCGCCGCCGACCCTGCGCACCGCCACCGCCTCCCGCAAGGCCGCGCTCTCCTCCGCCGCCCCGTCGAGCGCGACGACCGGGATCTGCCCCACCCGCAGCAGCCCGGCGAGCACCTGACCCGCCCGGGCGACCTCGTCGGCCCGGCGACCGGCCGCACGGCGGCGTCCATGCCGGAGCGTCAGCCCGCCCACCGTGCCTGTGAGCATCGCCGCGCACGCGGCGACCGCGCCGGCCGACGGGCCGGCCCAGACTCCCACGGCGCACACCAACACGGCCCCGGACGCCACCGCCCAGATCAGCGGCGACCCGGACGCCTCCCGCACCCCCGAGCGCCCCGGACGCCCACGTCTCAGCCCCGGCGCCGGCACCGCCAGCCCCGCCGCGCCGCCGGCCAGCACCGCGGCGAGCCCGACCCACACCCACGTCATCCCGGCCCCCGTCTCCTCACCCGATCAGCGCCCTCAACGCCGGGTACCCCGGCCCCCGCCGCGCGTCCCCGGACTCGTCGCACACGAGCGCCGACACCGCCCTGACGAGGCCGTCCGCCCCCGAACGAAGCATGGCGATCTCGGAGACGTACCTTCGGCCACCACCCGCCCCGCGCCGCACGTGCACCAGCGCGTCCAGGGCGGCGGACGCCTGCGCGTGCAGGGCGTCCCGGCTCAGCCCGCCCAGCGCACCCAGCGCCTCGAGCCGGGCCGGCACCGCGTCGGGCGCGTTGGCGTGCACGGTTCCGCACCCGCCTTCGTGACCCGTGTTCAGCGCCATCAGAAGGTCCGTGAGCTCGGCACCGCGCACCTCGCCGAGGATCAGCCGATCCGGACGCATCCGCAGCGCCTGCCGCACCAGCGCCGTCAGCGTGACCGCACCGGCGCCCTCGGCGTTCGGCGGCCGCCCCTCCAACCGGACGACGTGCGGGTGCGGCGGGTCGAGCTCCCGCGAGTCCTCCGCGATCACCAGTCGCTCCGTCGCCGGCACCTCGCCCAGCAGCGACGACAGCAACGTCGTCTTGCCGCTGCCCGTGCCCCCGGACACCAGGAACGCCGCCCGCCGGGCCACCAGGCCGCGCAGCGCCGCCATTGCCTCGGCGCTCAGGCCGCCGCCGGCCCGCCAGTCGGCCAGCGACAGGCGTACCCGCGCCGGGATGCGCAGCGAGATGCACGTACCCGGGTCTGCGACGCTCCCCAGCACGGCGTGCACGCGCGTGCCGTCGGGCAGCCGGGCGTCCACGAACGGCTGCCCGTCGTCGAGACGGCGGCCCACCTGCGCCGCGAGCCGGACGGCCAGCCGCCGCACGTGCTCCTCCGACTCGAACTCCACCTCCGCCCGCTCCAACCCTGCGCCCCGGTCGACGTAGACGGCGCCCGCCCCGTTCACCAGCACATCGGTGACGCCGGGCTCGCGTAACAGCGGCTCCAGCGGGCCGGCGCCCGTGCTGTCACGCCGCAGGGCCGACACCGTCGCCCAGACGGACGCATCGCTGACCACGTGCCCCAGCCACCCCAGGGCCTCCGCGACGGCGACCGGCGTCGCCGCCTCCCCCCGCTCGCTCAGCCGGGCGCGCACCTCGTCGAGCTCAACCCTCATCGGACGCCTCCAGCACCGTCGCCAGCAGCCGGTCGACCGCCTTCGCCCACGGCCCGCGCGCCGACCGGCCCGGCGGCGCGCCGGCCTCGGCCGCCCGCGCCACCCGCCGGTCGGTCGGAACCGCCCCGGCCACGGCAAGCCCCAACGCCTCCCCCACCAGGGGCGCTGGCACAGGCCCGGCGCGCACCGCGAGCAGCGGCGACTCCAACTCCAGCGATCGCCGCGTCGCGTCTGCCGCCGCCACCGCCCGGACGTCCGCCCCCGCCACCAGCACCGTCGACGACACCCGCAACTGCTGCCGGACGCCCGCCGCAGGCGCCCGCCCGGCATCGACCACCACGAGGTCGTGGTGCCGCAGCAGCGAGCCGAGCACCGCCTGCAGCGACTCGGGCGACGGAGGGCCCACCGCGTCCGCCCCGCCCCCGCCCGGATCGGGCCGACCCATCGACACGAGCGTCACCCCCTCGGCCTGCGGCAGGAACTGCCGGACATCGCTCACCTCGCCCCGCGCCCCCGACAGCCGCGGCCAGCGCCAGCCGGGCGACCGCTCGGCTCCGACGAGCAGGTCGAGGCCGCCCCCGCACGGGTCGGCATCGACCAGGGCGGACGCCAGCCCGCGGCGCCGCGCGGCGTACGACAGGCCCGCCGCCAGGGTGGACGCCCCGACCCCGCCGCTGCCGCCCACCACGGCGACGAGCGGCGAGTGGCCCTCGGGCTCGGCCGACATCACCGCCGAGAGCCACGCCGACCCGTGGGGCAGCGGAATCACCTCCGCCCCGATCGGCACCGACCACGAGCTCAGTTCGCCCGCGTCGAAGCCCACGACGAACACGCGCTCGCGGCGCGGCGGCGAGGCGCCCGCCACCCCGGCCGCCTCGTCGCCGCCCACCAGCACCAGGTCGGCCGCGCCCCAGCGACGCACGAGATCGTCGAGCGAACCGGCCGCCTCGACCCCTACCCCCAAGGCGGCGGCGGTCGAGAGCACGGCGTCGCCGACGCGCTCGTCGCGCGTCCACAGAATCGTTCGGATCGGATTGGTTCTCACACTCTCCACAGTGGGGACGAACCCCCGATTCGTGTCACCGAGTTTCTCGCCTGTGGATAAGTGACCGGTCCATCCGGGCACGGTTGCCGATCGCGCCCGTCGCCAGCCCTTACCATCGTGGGCATGACGTCGTCCAAGAGCTCGTCCGCCTTCCCAGCCGCCGCACTGGACTGGCTCATCGACGCCCCCACCGCCCGGGTCCTGGCGCTCGGCCGCACGTGCGCCCCGCTGATGCCGATGCTTGCCGCGCGCGGCGACCGGCTCACCGCGAACGATCCTGACCCGGCCGGCGTCCGCACGCTGCTCGAGCGCGCGCCGGGCGCGCTGCCGACCGTCTCCGACGCCGACCGCATGCCCTTCGTCCCCTGCGCCTTCGACACCGTGGTGGCCAACCAGAGCCTCCACACGCTCGACCTGGCGAAGGCGCTACCCGAGATCGCGCGCGTGCTGCGTCCGGGCGGGCATCTGGCCGTGGCGTTCACCGTCCGCGACGACTCGGTTCCGTGGGTGAAACGCCTGGTCGCGCTCATGCAGAGCATCGATCCCGAGGCGATGACCGGCGACTACGGCGACCATTCGGTCGAGGAGCTCACGGCGTCCCCGTTCTTCCCCGAGATCGAGAAGAAGAGCTTCCGGCTCTGGGTTCCGATCGCGCGGGTGGGCCTGCTCGAGATGGTCGCGCGCCGGTTCCCCGACCTCGACGACGAGCGGCGCACCGCCCTGCTCGACGAAGTCGGACGCCTGTACGAGTCGTCCGCCCGCGTGCCCGAGCCGCTCCTGCTGCCCTATCGGATCACCTGCTGGCGGGCCTACGTCGATCACAGCGAGTTCTCGGCGCCGCTGCGCGTCCCCGACCCCGGGCTGCCGATCACCCTCTGATCGCGCCGGCGGGCCGGTCCCGCCCGGTTCCCCGATCGGCTACCAACCCCTGGCGCGGCCGGGCTAGCATGTGCCGTAGTCAGCAACGGAGGAGAGACGCATGCCCGAAGAGCAGCCCGAAGTTGGAGATGTCGTCAAAGACATCTCGGCTGATATCTCGACCCTGGTCAAGGGGGAAATCGCCCTTGCCAAGTCGGAGATCATCCCCCAGGCGAAGAAGGCGGGCATCGGTGCCGGCCTACTGGCCGGCGCGGCCGTGTTCGGCGTCATCGCGCTGAACGTTCTGTTCGTGTGCCTGGGCTTCGTCTTCACGAACCTCTTCTGGGGGCACACCGCAACCCCCGTCGGCGCGTTCGGCTGGGGCTTCCTGTGCGCCGTCGGCGTCTACCTGATTCTCGCGGCGATCCTCGCCGTCATCGGCATCACGCGCATGAAGTTCAAGAAGCCGGAGAAGACGATCGAGGAAGGCGTCAAGGCCAAGAACGCCATCGCCCACGCCGTCTCCAGCGGCCTCGCCGACGTCAAGGTGATCGCGAGCCGCGGCTCGAAGCAGTTCACGACGGACGGCCAGGGTCGCATCCTCACCGTCTACAAGGGCCAGGCCGCACCGCGACAGCCGGTGCCGCAGACGTTCAGCGGCGAGCCCGGCGTCGCCGATTCGGGCGCCTTCCGCGCCCCCGAGGCCGGCGAGGCGAGCTAGCCGCACGAATGCAACAGCGGCCGACGCCCCGGGCGTCGGCCGCTGTTGCGTGTCCCACGGCAGGACGCCTCAGCGCCGCAGCAGCAGAACCTTCGATTCCCACGGCTCGAGGGCCTGGATATCGCGGGGATTCGAGTTGGTCGACAGCAACATTTCCGCCCGCTCGAGGCTCGGCAGCTCCGCCACCGGGACGCCCGCGACGTGCGACGTCATGTTCGCCACGACGAGCAGCTGCTCATCCTTCAGCGTCCGGGTGAAGGCCCAGATCCGCGGATCCTCGGGCAGCAGCAGCTCGAATCGGCCCTCCCGGATCACCGCCCGATGGTGCCGCAGTTGAATCAGCCGCCGGAAGTAGTAGAAGACCGAGGAGCGGTCGTACAGCTCGGTCTCGGCGTTGATCGCCCCCGTGGTGTGGTTCATCGCCAGCCACGGTTCCCCCGAGGTGAAGCCGCCCTCCGGCGTCCACGGCATCGGGGTGCGGGCGTTGTCGCGACTCTTCGACGCGAGGGCGGCGAGCACCTGCTCGGCGGGGAAGCCGAGGCCGGCGGCCATGGCTGCGAAGTTGATCGACTCGATGTCGCGATAGTCCTCCAGGCGCCGGAAGCCCGCGTTCGTCATGCCGAGTTCTTCGCCCTGGTAGACGAACGGCGTTCCCTTGTGCAGGTGCAGAACGGTCGCGATGGTCTTCGCCGCCGTCGCCCGATGCTCGGGAGAGTCGTCGCCGAATCGCGACACGACGCGCGGCTGGTCGTGGTTGCAGAAGTACAGGGAGTTCCACCCCTCGTCGGCCAAACCCTCTTGCCAAGCGGCCATCGTCTTCTTGAGGTCGGGCAGGTGGAGGGGCTTGAGTTGCCACTTCATGCCGCCCGGCTCCTGGTCGACCGACACGTGCTCGAACGTGAAGACCATGCCCAGCCGGTCGTGGAACTGGCTGGTGTACTCGCGCGCCTGATCGGCGGTGACGTTGATCATCTCGCCGACGGTGAAGAGCCCGCGCTCGGAGATGCCGACCTCGCGGTTCATCTCCTCCAGGAACTCGATCATCCGCGGCCCGTTGCTCACCAGGCTCACGTCGTAGCTGAGGCCCATCCCCGGCGACTCGGGCCCATCGGCGAGCGGCAGGGTCTTGCTGATGAGATTGATCACGTCCATCCGGAATCCGTCGACCCCGCGGTCGACCCACCACCGCATCATCGCGTAGATCGCCTGGCGGACCTCGGGATTCTCCCAGTTCAGATCCGGCTGGCGCCGGCTGAACAGGTGCAGGAAGTACTCCCCGGACGCCTCGTCGTACGTCCACGCCGGGCCGCTGAAGAACGAGCCCCAGTTGGTCGGTTCGGCCCCCGGCTCGCCGGGGGTCTTCCCCTCACGCGCCGGACGCCAGTAGTACCAGTCGCGCTTCGCGGACGCCGGGTCGCGCGACTCCTTGAACCACGCGTGCTCGTCGGACGTGTGATTCACCACCAGGTCCATCACCAGCTTGATGCCCTTGTTGTGCAGGCCGAGGATCAGCTCGTCCAGATCCTCCAGCGTGCCGAACAGCGGGTCGACCGCCTGATAATCCGCGATGTCGTACCCGTTGTCGTCCATGGGCGACGCGTAGATCGGCGACAGCCAGACGACGTCGACCCCCAGCGTCGCGAGGTAGTCGATCTTGCTGATGATGCCGCGCAGATCGCCGACGCCGTCGCCGTCGGAGTCGGCGAACGAACGCGGGTAGACCTGGTACACCACGGCGGACTTCCACCACGGAGTCGCTGTCGCCATGTGCGCACGTCCTTCCTGGTCGGGGAGGGAGCCCACGGCACTACCGCGGGCCGAAGGACAGCTTAGCGACACACCGAGGGGTGACGAGAGGCTGATCGCTAGCGGCGTCCATGCAGGAATCGCGACGGAATCTCCGAGAAGCGCCCCGCGTCCCACGCCTCGTCCCACCCGGCCAATTCGAACAGGCCGGCCAGCAGGTGCGCGGTGAAACCCCAGATGTAGAGGTCGCCCACGACGAACGCGGGGCCTGTGTACCCGGACGGATGCCGCGCCGTCGAACGCGCTGCCGGATCGACCAGCAGCGGCAGTGGCAGGTCGTGGACGGCCGCGATCTCCCCCACGTCATGGGGCACGAGCGGACGCGGCCGGGGCCACCACCCGACGACCGCCGTCGCGTCGAAGTTGCTGGCCGCGACGTGGGCGGGCGGCAGGACGCCGAACACGGACACCTCGGACGGCCGGACGCCCACCTCCTCCTCCGCCTCGCGCAGCGCCGCGGCGACCTTCGAGCCGTCGGCCGGCTCGATCGCGCCGCCGGGGAACCCGATCTGGCCGGCGTGACGGCGCAGGTGTGCCGCCTTCTCGATGAACACGCACCGCAGCCCGGCCGCGACGCCGGGCTCGCGGCCGGCGGCGTCCGCGTCGAACGACAACAGAATGAGGACGGCCGCCGTCCGGCCGCCCTGGCCCGGACGCCCGGCGACGACCCGCTCCAACGCCGCGGGCGACGCCAGCGCCGAACGCAACCGGTCGAGACTCCCCGGAACATTGCCGCCCACTCAGACCACCCCCAACTGCTCGCTCACCAGGTCGCGCACCTGCTGCGCCGACGTGAACGGACCGGTATGACGGTAGACGATGCGCCCCTCCGCGTTCACCAGCAGCGTGACCGGAATGCCCGGCACCTGCATCGACCGGCTCAACAGACCCTCCCGATCGACGAGGTGCGGGTACCGCCACCCGGACGCCGCCGCGAACTCGATCGCCTTGTCGGGCAGCGGATCGGTGATGTCGATGCCCATCACGTCGACCTTGCCCGCGGCCTCGTCGGCGAATTGCCGAAGATACGGCGCCTCCTGGCGACACGGGTCGCACCACTGCGCCCACAGGTTGATCACCATCGGCCGGCCGCGGAGGTCGGACAGGGTGACCCACCGGTCGCTGCCCAGGCACGGCAGGCTGACCGGCGGCAGCCCGTAGCTCACCGGCTCGGCCGCGGCGGCCGGCACCGGGCAGTCGGGCAGCCCCGCCCGCTCGCGCTGAGCGATGAGCTGCGGCGTGTTCGGATCACTGGACGCCGTGCGCACCACCGCGCCGCCCTGCGCCCGCGGCGCGTTCGGCCCCGGGACGCCGCCGCACCCGGCCAACAGCAGCAGCAGGGACGCCGCGGCCGCCGCCGCAGCCCTCACCGCGCCGGCTCCTTCACGAGCTTCGCGGCCACCTCGGGATCGGTGGGGCCCTCCCCGTACGAGGGGCACAGGCCCTCGAGCGGGCACGCCCCGCACGCGGGACGCCGGGCGTGGCACCGCCGGCGCCCGTGCCAGATCACGCGGTGACACAGGGTCACCCAGTCCGCTGGGTCGAACAGCGCCCCCACCTCGGCCTCCACGACCAGCGGTTTCGCCGACGCCGTCCACCCGAACCGCCTCGACAGGCGCAGAAAGTGCGTGTCGGTCGTGATGCCGGGGACGCCGAACGCGTCGCCGAGCACCACGTTGGCCGTCTTGCGGCCGACGCCCGGCAGCGAGACCAGGTCAGCCAGGTCGGCTGGCACCTCGCCGCCGAACCGCTCGACGAGCGCGGCGCCGATGCCGATCAGGTGCTCGGCCTTCGCCCGGTAGAAGCCGGTAGGCCGGATCATGCCCTCCAGCTCGGCACGATCGGCCGCCGCGTACGCACCGGCGCTCGGATACCGCGCGAAGAGCGCGGGCGTGACGAGGTTGACGCCCCGGTCGGTGGACTGCGCGGACAGCACCGTGGCCACCAGCAACTCCAGCGGCGTCGAGAAGTCGAGCTCGCAGTGCGCGTCGGGGTAGAGGCGGCCGAGCTCGTCGAAGATGCGCCCGGGCTGAGAGGCGTCGACAGCCATCGTCAGGCCCGAGCCTCCACCGTCAGCTCCAACTCGACCGGCACGTTGAGCGGCAACACGGCGACGCCGACCGCACTGCGCACATGCCGGCCCGCCTCGCCGAACAACTCGCCGAGAAGCTCACTCGCCCCGTTGGCCACCTGCGGCTGCTCGGAGAAGTCAGGATCGCTCGCCACGTAGACGACCACCTTCACGACCCGGGTGATCTCGTCGAGGCCACCCGCGACGGACGCCGCGGCCGCCAGCGCATTGAGCGCCGCGACCCGCGCGCACGAGACGGCCGTGGGCAGGTCGACCTCGTCGCCCGCCTTGCCGATCGCGACCGGGACGCCGTCGACCGACGGCAGTTGGCCCGAGGTCAGGATCACGTCGCCCTGGCGCAGCGCCGGCACGTAGGCCGCCAGCGGCTTGGCGACGGGCGGAAGGGTCAGGCCCAAGGCGGCGAGCCGGGCGGAGGGACGGTCGGCCGTCACTGGCCGGCCTCGAGGGGCCGCTTGAAGTAGGCCACCACGTTTTGAGGGTTGGGCCCGGGGACGATCTGCACGAGCTCCCACCCGTCAGCACCCCAGTTGTCGAGGATCTGCTTCGTCGCGTGCACCAGCACCGGTGCCGTCGCGTATTCCCACTTGGTCATGGTGGCAGCCTAGCGAGCGCCGCCGACAATCCCGGCGGCCGGATGGTCTGGGCCGTCAGGGCCGCGGACAGAGCACCTGGCTCCAGTTGGTGATCTCGGTGTGCTGGCGCAGGAGTTGGCGGCGCTCACGCTCGGTCATGCCGCCCCACACGCCCCACTCGATGCGATTGTCGAGGGCCTCGGCCAGGCAGACGGGCCGCACGGAGCAACCCATGCACACCACGCGAGCGCGCTTCTGGTCGGCCCCATCCGGAAACAGTTGATCCTGCATGCCTCGGCATTTGGCCTTCAACGTCCAGTCTTCGGTTTCCAGGAGCGACATCGCGCCTACCTCTCATAGCACTGATCGGCAATAACGAAATGGTAAACACTCCGCCCCTGGGAGCACAACTCCCTGGTGGAGGACGAACGTGCGTTGCTCGGGTTTCTGCGTTGGCTCGCGTACTCTTTGTGCTATGCGCGTACCCACCCTCGGCCGTCGGCTGTACTCCCTGCTGATGTTCGTCCTCGTCAGCGTACTCGGCGGCGTCCTCACCGCGGGGCTCTTCGTGCCCGCGGCGGGCATCGCGGCCGAGACGACCAAGTCCCTGGCCGGCGCGCTGGAGTCGCTGCCGCAAGAGCTGGAGACGCCGCCCCAGGCCGAGGGCTCCCGCGTCCTCATGGCCGACGGTTCTGAGCTCACGAACTTCTACGACCAGAACCGCGTGTACGTGAAATACAACGACATCGCACCGATCATGCGGCAGGCGCAGGTCGCGATCGAAGACCAGCGGTTCTTCGAGCACGGCGCCCTCGACCTGCGCGGCACGATGCGCGCGCTGGTGCGCACGTCGTCGGGCAACACGCAGGGCGGTTCGACGCTGACGCAGCAGTACGTGAAGCTCGTCCTGCTCGACGACGCCGTCGCCAAAGACGACAAAGACGCGCTGGCTGAGGCGCAGAACCGCACCGTGGCCCGCAAGATGCTCGAGCTTCGGTACGCGATCGCGCTCGAGCAGAAGCTCTCGAAGGAGGAGATCCTCGAGCGCTACCTGAACATCTCTTACTTCGGTGACGGCTCCTACGGCGTCGAGTCGGCCGCCCGGCACTACTTCGGCACGACCGCCAAGAAGCTCACGCTGCCGCAGGCGGCGATGCTCGCCGGGCTCGTCCGTAACCCCGCGACGACCGATCCGGTCCGCCACGAAAAGCTCGCCGTCGACCGACGCAACGCGGTGCTCGACCAGATGGTCAAGGTCGGCGTCGTCAGCGCGAAGGACGCGGAGGCCGCGAAGGCGACCAAGTTCGACCAGTCGAAGGTGCAGCCGCACCCCCACCGTGGCTGCACGGCGAGCCGGTACCCGCACCTGTGCGACTACGTCGAGCGGTCGCTGCTGACCTTCGACAGCCTGGGCAAGTCGCCGACCGAGCGCAAGAACACCCTCTACCGCAGCGGCCTCACGATCCAGACGATGATCGACCCGCGCTTCCAAGACGCGGCTCAGAACGCCGTCTCGAACTACATCGTGCCGACCGACCCGGTGATCGGCGTCATGGCCATGATCGAGCCCGGCACCGGCCTCATCCGCGCCATGGCCCAGAGCCGCCCGAAGATCGGCAACGATCTCAAGAAGGGCGAGACCTACTGGAACTACGGGGCGGACGCGGCGCTCGGCGGCGCGGAGGGGTACGCGGGCGGCTCGACATTCAAGGCGTTCACGATCGCCGCAGCCCTCGAAAAGGGCATCTCGGCGTACCGGCGGTACAACTCGCCGCAGTCGATGTGGTTCGACGACAAGTGGTTCCCGATGTGCAACGGCAACTTCGCCCGCGGCACCTGGGGCCACCCGGTGACCACGGGCCCGTCCGGCAGCTTCAACATGTACGACGGGGCACGCGTGTCGTCGAACACGTTCTTCCTCCAGCTGGAGCGGTCGGCGGGCGTCTGCGAGACGGTCACGATGGCCCAGAAGCTGGGGCTCAAGCGCGCTGACGGCGCCGACATGCTGACCGGCCTGCGGGCCGACGGCAAGTTGCCCAACGGCCGCACCCCCGACGCGCAGAACCGGCCCGTCTCGAGCGTCGTGCCGGCGTTCACGCTGGGCACGTCCGAGATCACGCCGCTGTCGCTCGCGACCGCCTACGCCACCCTGGCCGCCCGCGGCAAGCGTTGCGACCCGATCATCATCAAGTCGGTGAAGGCGAAGACGGGCAAGAACTTCCAGATCCCCGACGGCAACTGCCAGCAGGTGATCTCTCCGGTCGTCGCCGACCGCGCGAACGACGTGCTGCACGGCGCGTTCCGTGCGGGCGGTACCGCCGCCGCCGCGGACATCCCGGGGTACGACCTGGCCGGCAAGACCGGCACCGACGGCAACGGCGCGCCCAGCATCTGGACCATGGGCTACACCCCCAACCTGGTCGGCGCCGCCCTGATCACCGTCGACAAGACCTCCAAGCGCTTCAAGGGCAGCCGGTCGAACACCCTGGCGGGCACCCGCATCGCCAACGGGTACATCCAGGGCCTGTCGGGTAAGGAGGCCGGCGCACGCCTGTGGAAGCCGGCGATGCGCCGAGCGCTGTCGTACCTCCCGACCGAGAGGTTCGTCCGCCCGGGTCAGGAGCCGAACAACACGCCGCGGGTCAACGTGCCGAGTTGCGACAACCTGGATCTCGAGGCCTGCAAGAGCGCCCTCGAGGCGGCCAGCTTCAGCACCGACGTCACGCGGCAGTATTCGCGCAGCGTCCCGCGCGGCCAGGTGATCAGCATCTCGCCGCGCACGCAGGCTCGGCAGTTCAGCACGATCGAGATCCGCGTCTCCCGCGGGCCTCGCGGCACCTCCAGTTCGGCGTCCGCGTCGCCGACCGCCACCGCGACGCCGTGAGCGGGGCACTGCTCGGCCGCGCCGCCCTCGGCGCGGCCGCGTTCGGGGCGTCCTGCGTCGCCTACGGCACGTTCGTCGAGTCGGCGGCCTACCGCGTCCGCAGGGCGACGATCGGCGTCCTGGCGCCCGACGCGGAGGCACTGCGCGTCCTGCACATCTCGGACGCCCACCTGCTGCCCTGGTACCGGCGACGCCGGGCGTTTCTGGAGTCGCTGTCGGGGTTGGATTCCGACCTCGTCGTCAGCACGGGCGACAGCATCGCGTCGCCGGACGCCCTCGAGCCGCTCCTCGGCTCCCTCGGACGCCTGCTGGATGCCCCGGGCGTCTTCGTGTTCGGCTCGAACGACTACCGGTCGCCGCGCCTGAAGAACCCGGCGAAGTACCTGTGGAAGACGACGTCGAAGGGCGCCCCGCAGGCGTCTGACTTGCCCACCGAGCAGCTGCGTGCCGCGCTGACCGCGCGCGGCTGGCTCGACCTGAACGACCGCCGGGGTGAGTTGACGATCCGCGGGCAGCGGCTCGCCTTCCGTGGCACCGACGACGCCCACGAGCACCGCGACCACTACGAGGCCGTCGCCGGCCCGGCCGAGCCGGGCGCGCTCAACGTGGGCGTGACCCACGCGCCCTACCTGCGGCTGCTGGACGCCATGACGAACGACGGCGTCGAGGTGATCTTCGCGGGCCACACCCACGGCGGCCAGGTGTGCGTGCCGATCCACGGCGCCCTGACGTCGAACTGCGACCTGCCGCCCCGGCTCGCGAAGGGGCTGTTCCGGCACGCCAGCGGCCACGCGACCTCCTGGGTGAACGTCTCCGCGGGCCTCGGCATGTCGCCGTACGCCCCGTTCCGGTTCGCCTGCCCGCCCGAGGTCACGCTGCTGACGCTCGCCCCGCGGGCCGCGTGAGGCGTCCGGCGGCCGCGCTCAAATAGGATTCTGGGGGCCGGTGAGCTAAAGTATCCGTCGGCCCTCGGGGCCAATCGGGGTGTGGCGCAGCTTGGTAGCGCGCTTCGTTCGGGACGAAGAGGCCGCAGGTTCAAATCCTGTCACCCCGACCA
>NZ_JBDHZL010000043.1:0-20266 GCF_039811905.1 Nigerium sp.
TCCTCGTCGGCCAACTCGGGCTGTCGCTGCTCACCATGGTGCAGATCACGCAGTACAACACCCGGGCGGTCGCGCGCGTGCTGTCCATCATCGTGCTGCTCGCTCTGTTGGAGCGGGTGATCCGGCCGGCATGCCGACCGGAGTTCTGGCGCGTCCCCGGCGGCTGGCGAACACTGCTCTCCCGCGAGGGCAGCCCCTAACCAGGCGCCTGCGGGGCGTCCGGTGAACGCCCGGCCTCGCGGCGCTCAGCCAGGGACACAGGTGCGCTTGCAACCAGGCCGTGACGCGCGAACTCCCGAGGGCATGATTTCGTGGGTTATGCTTCGTGTCGCTAACGCGGGTGACCCCAGCCCGCCAACGAGTCCGACGGAACTCGCGACCGGAATCCGTCGCTGGACCACATGCAGAAGTCTTCCGAGGGGTTTCATCATGACGGAAACGACTGCGGCGACCCATCGCCGCCGCTTGTCGCGCTTTACCGGACGCGGCTACGACAAGGGGCGCAGCGTCCCGACGATCGCGGCCTGGCTCCTGGTCGAGCCGCTACAGCGGTCGATCCTGTGCCCGCCGTCGGTGCGGGCGAAGATCCTGCGGGCGTTCGGGGCGTCCATCGGCGAGGGCACCAACATACGTAACGACGTCCGCATCCATTGGCCGTGGAAGCTCACCGTCGGCGACCACTGCTGGATCGGCGTCGGGGCCTACCTGCTCAACCTCGAACCCATCACGATCGGCGACGACGTCTGCATCTCGCAGCAGACGTTCCTGTGCACCGGGTCCCACCACGCGGACGACCCGGCCTTCGAGTTCGACAACGCACCCATCGTCGTCGGCGACGGCGTCTGGGTCGCCGCGCGGGCCACGGTCCTGCGCGGGGTCACGATCGGTCAGGACGCCGTGGTCGGCGCCACGGCGCTCGTCACCCAAGACGTCCCGGCCGGCGCCCGCGTCGTCGCCCCACGAGCCGAGTCGCGATGAAGATCATCCAGGTCGCGACGCTCTTCACCCCCGAGAACGCCTACGGGGGGCCCACCACCGTCGCCCTCGGCCACTGCCGCGCGCTGCGCGAGGCCGGCCACGACGTCGTCCTCGCGGCGGCCGCCCAGGGGTATCCGGGCAGCCTGCCGACGTCGATCCAGGGCGTCCCCGTCAAACTGTTCCCCGCCCGGCGGGTCATCCCGAAGGCCGGCTTCGCGGGCCTCACCTCGCCCGGGCTTCTCGCCTGGCTGCGCCGCCAGCTCGCCGACACGGACGCCGTGCACGTCCACCTCGCCCGCGACCTCGTCACCCTGCCCGCCGCCGCCCTCGCGCTGCGGGCAGGCGTCCCACTGTTCGCGCAGACGCACGGCATGATCGACCCGTCGTCGAACCCGCTCGCCGCCCCCCTGGACGCCGCCCTCACCAAGCGCGTCCTTCGGCAGGCCCGGCGCGTCTTCTACCTGACCGACGTCGAGGCCGACGGCATCCGCGCGGTCGCGGGCGACGGCGTCCCTCTCGAATATCTGCGCAACGGCCTCGACGCGCGCGACGACGTCGCGGCTCGCCAGCCGACCGACGCGCCCGGCGTCCTGTTTCTCGCGCGTGTCCAGGAGCGCAAGCGGCCCCTTTCGTTCGTCCACGCCGCGACGGCGCTCGCCCCCGAGTTCCCGGGAGCGACGTTCCGCATGGTCGGGCCCGACGAGGGCGGCGCCGGGGACGCCGTGCGCGCGGCGATCGCGGCGTCCGGTCTCGGCGACCGGCTCGCCTGGACCGGCCCGGCCAACCGCGAACAGTGCCGTGCCGCCATGGACGCCGCCGACCTCTACGTGCTGCCGTCGGTGAACGAGCCCTACCCGATGGCCGTCCTCGAGGCGATGGCGGCCGGCCTGCCCGTCGTGATCACCGACACGTGCGGCCTCGCGCCGGCGGTCCGCGAGGGCGGCGCCGGGCTCGTGACGACGGCCGACCCCGACGCCGTGACCGACGGCGTCCGCACCCTGCTTGCCCACCCCGAGCAACTGCACGAGGCGTCCGAGAACGCGCTGCGGCTCATCCGCGACCAGTTCTCGATGACGCCCATCACCCACCAGCTCGTCCAGGCCTACGGAGATTGACCCGTTCATGAACATCCTGATCGTCGGCGTGAATTACACCCCTGAAGTCACCGGGATCGCGCCGTACACCACCGCCATGGCGGAGGGCCTGCGCAACGCGGGCCATCGCGTGCGCGTCATCACCGGCGTCCCCCACTACCCGCAGTGGGAGAACTTCACGAACTTCTCCGGGCTCACCCGCACCGAGACCATCCGGGGCGTGCCGGTGCGCCGGGTCGCGCACTACATCGGCCACGGCGGGACCGGCCTGGGCCGCATCCTGCAGGAGGTCTCGTTCGGCGTCATGGCGGCCCTGCAGCCGTGGGGCCGCCCGGACGCCGTCCTGTGCGTCAGCCCCGCCCTCATCGCCAGCGGCATCGTCGCGGCGCGGGCGAAGCTGACCCGCGTGCCCGTCGGCGTCTGGGTGCAGGACCTCTACAGCAACGGCATGCGCGAGATCGGCGAGCGCGGCCTGCAGTCGCGGCTGCTGTGGCGGCTCGAATCGGGGGTGCTCCGCTTCGTGGACGGCGTCAGCGTCATCCACGACCGCTTCGCCCGGCACGTGACCGACGACCTGGGCGTCCCCGCCGAGCGGGTCTCGGTGTCGCGCAACTGGAGCCATCTGGTCGGCGGGGAGACCGCCGACGTCCACGAGATCCGGCGCCGCTACTTCGGCAACGCCCGGGTCGTCGCGCTGCACACCGGCAACATGGGCGCGAAGCAGGGCCTCGAGAACGTCGTGGACGCCGCCCGCCTCGCCGAGCGGCGCGGCTCCGACGTCGTGTTCGGCCTGGTGGGCAGCGGGTCGCGCCGCGAGATCCTGGAGCGGTACGGGCGCGGGGTGAAGAACCTCGTGTTCGTCCCGTCGCTGGAGGATCCGGAGTACCGCGCCATCCTCAAGTGCGCCGACGTCCTGATCGTCAACGAGAAGCCCGGGCTGCGCGAGTCGGCGGTGCCGAGCAAGCTCACGTCCTACTTCGTCCAGGGGACGCCGGTCGTCGCGGCCACCGAGGCCGACTCGGTGACCGCCGACGAGGTCAGGACCGCCGGCGCCGGGCCGGTCGTGCGGCCGGGGCGTCCGGACGAACTGCTGGACGCCGTCGAAGAAGTCGCCGGCAGCGACGGCACACAGTTCGGGGCGAATGCGCAGCGGTTCGCCGCGGAGAACCTGACGGCGGCGTCCGCGATCTCGCGGGTCGAGCGATGGCTTCGGACCTTGTCACGGGGTGGACGGACCCCACTGCAGCCCACGGCGTCCGAGCGTCTCAGCGAGCGATCCATGCGCTGACCATTGTTAGTTGATCGCTCACTTACCCGCGTATAGTGGTCCCCGGACCACCGCTGACGGGGCACGCGATCGACGGACCGAAACGACGCGTGCGTGGCGGGCAGCCTGACCACCTGACCCTCTCCCACGGCACTACATCCGCATCACTACCCAAAGGAGTTGGGGGGATATGGCCAAGAAGGCCCTCATCACCGGCATCACAGGTCAAGACGGCTCGTACCTGGCAGAACTTCTGCTCGGCAAGGGCTACGAGGTTCACGGCCTGATCCGCCGGGCGTCCACGTTCAACACGCACCGCATCGACCACCTCTACGTCGACCCGCACAAAGAAGACGCCAAGCTGTTCCTGCACTACGGCGACCTCTCCGACGGGGCGCGGCTGGTCACGCTGATCGGGGGCATCCGGCCCGACGAGATCTACAACCTCGCCGCGCAGAGCCACGTCCGCGTGTCGTTCGACGAGCCCGAGCACACCGCCGACACGACCGGCGTCGGCACGGTGCGGCTGCTGGAGGCCGTCCGGCAGTCGGGCGTGATGCCGAAGTTCTACCAGGCGTCCACCTCGGAGCTGTTCGGCGCGACGCCGCCCCCGCAGGGCGAAGACACCCCGATGTACCCGCGCTCCCCGTACGGGGCCGCGAAGATGTACAGCTACTGGATCACCAAGAACTACCGCGAGGCCTACGGCATGCACGCGGTGAACGGCATCCTGTTCAACCACGAGTCGCCCCGGCGCGGCGAGACGTTCGTCACGCGCAAGATCACCCGGGCGGTCGCGGCCATCAAGGCCGGCAAGCAGGACAAGCTCTACATGGGCAACATCGACGCCATCCGCGACTGGGGCTACGCGCCCGAGTACGTGGAGGGGATGTGGCGCATGCTGCAGACCGACGAGCCCGAGGACTTCGTGCTCGCCACCGGCGCCGGCTA
The DNA here is from genome assembly GCF_039811905.1 of Nigerium sp. NCBI lineage: Bacteria > Bacillati > Actinomycetota > Actinomycetes > Propionibacteriales > Propionibacteriaceae > Nigerium > Nigerium sp. The sequence continues at coordinate 4,291 of NZ_JBDHZL010000043.1, forward strand.
CTCGGTGCGCGATTTCCTGCAGTTCGCGTTCGAGGCCGTCGACCTGGACTGGCAGGACTACGTCGAGTTCGACGACCGCTACCTGCGCCCGACCGAGGTGGACGCCCTCATCGGCGACCCGTCGAAGGCCAAGGCGAAGCTCGGCTGGGAGGCCAAGGTGCTCACCCCGCAGCTCGCCCGCATCATGGTGAACTGCGACCTGAAGCAGCTCACGGTCAACGGACGCGTCTGGGTCGACTACCCGAACGAAGACATGGCGGCCACCGCCCAGTACGCAGTGAGGAAGTGACCATGGACGTCAGCTACGACGGCAAGCCCCTCGACCGGGCGTCCCGGACGTACGTCGCCGGGCACCGCGGCCTCGTCGGATCGGCGATCCTGCGCCGGCTCGAGGCGGACGGGTTCAGCGACCTGGTGACCCGGACGTCCGCGGAACTCGATCTCCGCGACCGCGACGCCGTGTTCGCCTTCTTCGCCGAAACCAAGCCCCGCTACGTGTTTCTCGCCGCGGCCAAGGTCGGCGGGATCATGGCGAACAACACCTACCCGGTGGACTTCCTGTCCGAAAACATGCGGATCCAGGTGAACGTCATGGACGCCGCCCTCGAGCACGGCGTCGAGCGGCTGCTGTTCCTGGGGTCGAGCTGCATCTACCCGAAGCTGGCCGACCAGCCCATCCGGGAGGACAGCCTGCTCACCGGCCACCTCGAGCCCACCAACGACGCCTACGCGATCGCGAAGATCGCCGGCATCGTGCAGGTGCAGGCGGTGCGGCGGCAGTACGGGCGTCCGTGGATCTCGGCGATGCCGACCAACCTGTACGGCACCGGCGACAACTTCTCGCCCACCGGCTCGCACGTCATGCCGGCGCTGATCAGGCGGTTCGACGAGGCGAAGCGCTCGGGCGCGGAGTCCGTGACGAACTGGGGCACCGGGTCGCCGCTGCGCGAGTTCCTGCACGTGGACGACATGGCCGACGCCTGCCTCCACCTGATGGACCACTACGACGGCCCGCAGCAGGTGAACGTCGGTACCGGCGAGGACATCACGATCAAGGAGCTCTCCGAACTCGTCGCGCGCGTGGTCGGGTACGAGGGCGAGCTGGAGTGGGATTCGTCCAAGCCCGACGGGACGCCGCGCAAGCTGCTCGACGTCAGCACCCTCGCCGACGCCGGCTGGACCGCGAAGATCCCCCTCGAGCAGGGCATCGCCGACACCGTGGACTGGTACCGCGCGCACCTGGCCGACATTCGCCAGTAGGCGTCCGGCGGGCTGACCGGGTGGGCGTGCCGACGCCCACCCGGTCGGCGGATCACTCGCCGCGCAGGACGTCCCCCGGCGTCGCGACGAACGCCTGCCCCTCGCCCGTGACCTGAATCCGCGCATCCTGCGCGGAGATGAACGCTGAACAGCCCTGATCGAGCGGCAGCCGGACGCCGTCGGCGTCCGTCAGCAGCAGCGACCCGCCGGTCACCAGGATGATCCGCGGCGCCCCGTGCGCGGGCAGTTCGTCGATGCCGCGGGCGTCGACCTCCAGCCGCCACACGTCGAACTCCGGGCAGGCCGACGGGTAATCGACGACGCCGTGGGCGACCTCGGTCCCGGCGATGATCTCGGGCTCGGCCTCGAAGTCGAGGACGCGCATCAGTTCGTCCACGGCGACGTGCTTGCCGGTGAGGCCGCCGCGAATGACGTTGTCGGAGTTGGCCATCACCTCGATGCCCGTGCCGCGCAGGTGCGCATGGATGACGCCGTCGGGCACGTACAGCGCCTCCCCCGGACGCAGCGTCACCCGGTTCATGAACAGCGCCGCCAACACGCCCGGATCGCCCGGGAACTGCGCCTGCAGCTCCCGGGCGGTGCCCTGGAGCTCGCGGGCGGCGTCCGACCAGCCGGGCTCGGGCACGGCCTGCTGGATCGCCTCGACGAGCTCGTGCGCGGGGTGCTCGTCGTCCATCACCGACCGCAGCAGGTCGGCGTCCACGGCCGGCCTGGCGAACAGGCCGGCGCCGAAGGCGTCCTCGAACGAGTGGCGTAGCCCGAACTCGTCGAGCACGCGGCCCAGCTCGCCCAACGGCCGGAACCCGACCAGCGCCTGCATCTCCGACAGGGCGACCATGATCTCGGGCTTGGGCCAATCGTCCTTGTAGACCCGCTCCGGATCGTTGCGGGGGATGCCCAGCGATTCCTCGCGCGCGTAGCCGCGCTGGGCGCGCTGGCGCGAGGGATGCGTCTGGATCGACAGCGCGGACGCCGCCGACAAGATCTTCATCAGGAACGGCAGGCGCGACCCGTACACGATGGCCGATTTACCGAGCTGCCGGGGCTCGCGCTCCAGCAGGGCGTCGAGGCTCTCCGCCCCGTCGGCCCCCACCGTCGACGGTGCGAGGGGATGGGCGCCGAGCCAGTACTCAGCCACCGGGGTACCGTCGGGCTCAGTGCCCAGGATCGCCGGAATCGCGTCGGGCGTGCCCCAGGGATAGTTCATCACCGTCCCGTGGATTTGCTGCATTGCGTGGTCCTCTCCGAAGAGATCACGCATCTTATCGTGGCCGCCACTGGGGCGGTTGCACGCCACGGCGCCTCCGGGCACGGATCCCGGACGCCCGCCTCAGCCCCGGGACGCCTCCTGCCGCACCCGCTCCACGAGCTGCATCGCCGCGACGCCGTCGCCGAGCGACACGGCCGGAGAGGCCCCGTGCGCCACGACGTCGAAGAAGTGCCGCTGCTCGCGGATGAGCGGCTCGCCGTTGTCGAGGAACGGGATCTCGGTGGTGCTCGTCTGCCGGAACCGGACGGTGCCCCCGTCGTCCACGAACTCCATCCGCTCCATGCGGTGCACCGACACCTGCTGGCGCACCAGGTCGGCGACCACGACGGCGTCCGGGCAGGTCAGGACGACCTGGCGGTCCTTCATCTGCCCCGCTCGGCTCGCCACGACCAGGCTCGTCAGGCCGCCGTCCGTGGTGAGCAGGGCCGAGCACGTCTCCTGGTTGCCGGCGCCCCACTGGGCCGAGCAACGGGTGATGTGATCGTGGCCGTCGCGCGCCCGGGAGATCGCCAGCAGGAGGTCGAGGTCGTGCACCATCAGGTCGCTCACGACGTCACCCAGGGCCCGGCCGCCGGCCGGACCGACCCGCCGGAACTCCACGTGCTGCGCCTTCGGCGCCCACTTCAGCAACTCCGACACCGCCGAGTTGAACCGCTCGACGTGCCCCACGACCACGCGGGACTCGCTGTCGCGCGCCGCATCGAGGATGCGCTGGGCGGAGCCGAGCTCCTGCGCGACCGGCTTCTCGAGCAGCACGTGGACGCCGCGGTCCAGCAGCGGCAGCACGACCTCCTCGTGCAGGTCGCTCGGCACCGCGACGATCGCGGCGTCGAGGTCGGCCTTGGCGAGGTCGCGTGCGCGGAACCCGTTTCGACGGGCAACTTCTCGCGCCTTGTCCGAATCCACGTCGCCGACGTAGACCTCGCTCCACTCGCGCAGCGCCCGCGCAGTCCGCACATGGTTGCCGCCCATGACGCCCGCGCCGAACACGCCCAAGACAGTCATCAATGCCCCCCAGCATCAGAAATAGTCCCGCGCATTATTTCACGATTGTTATTCGCGAGGCATCGCCGTTCAGGGGCGGGACCCTCCCGCGCGGGGGCCGGGGCGAACGTCACGCCCGTGGCGGACGAGCCGAGCCGCCGAGCCGGGTGTCACCAGCGCACCTCAGGACGTCGGAGACGGTCGCCCAAACCGGTCCGACCGGTGCCGAGTGGTGCGCTGGTGACACCTCGGCCAGCGCAGACCCGCCTCCCGGCCGAGATCAACCACGTCTGTGTCCGGCGCGCTTCGCGGGCGACTCTGACGTCGCGCGCCTACTCCTCGTCGAAGGAGTTGATCATGAACTGCGCGGCACGAGTGACGTAGTCGCGCAGCTCGTGCTCGTCATCGGGCGCGAGGGCGAGGGAATCGATGGCCGCGTTCATGTGCGTCAACCAGCGGTCGCGCTGCGCGGGCGTCACCTTGAACGGTTGGTGCCGCAGCCGCAGCCGCGGGTGACCGCGCTGCTCGCCGTAGGTCTTCGGGCCGCCCCAGTACTGTTCGAGGAACATCCGCAACCGATCCTCGGCCGGACCCAGGTCCTCCTCGGGGTAGAGCGCGCGCAGCGGCGGGTCGTCCGCGACCCCCTCGTAGAAGCGCCGCACCAGCCGCCGGAACGTCTCCGCGCCGCCGACCCGCTCGTAGAACGTCCGTTGATCTGTCACCCGGCCAGTCTTTCAGACGGGCCATCTGGACGCCCCCGCCCCAGCCCCCGGCCGGCGATCGCTGCAGGGCGCCCTTGCCCCCGCCGCCATCGGGCAGGGATGATCGCGGGTGTCCCTTGCGCCCCGCGGGGCCAGACGACGGAGGAGCAACCATGGAGTGGCGCGACCTGTCTTCCGACGAGGAGCAGACGCTCGCTGCGGTCATCGCCCTGGGTGCCTATCGGACGTTCGAGGGCGCCGACCCGTCGGGCGTCCACGCGCTCACCGGGCAACTGATCGGGCTGCGGGCGGCACCGGGGGCGTCCGCATGGCAACTGGCGCTCGATCCGGGCGAGACGACCCCCGTTGACCTGCCTGACGGCCCCCTGCCGGGCCGCTACTTCGACGGCGACGGGCTGGACCACGAGATCGTCGTCTCGGTCACCGACGGGCGCCTCTCGGGCCTCGAACTCGTCAATCACGACGGCACGACACCGACCCGTTGGCCAACCGCGGAGACGGTGCGCCCCTGGGGCTGACCCGATAACGGGCCAAATGCGTCAGCCACGTTACGGTCTCCCACGAGTTCGCCGGATCCCCGGACGCACCCCGATGGGTGTGACAGCATCCCTCCATCCCCCACTCGGGGCCAGAACTGAAAGACGATGGCCGTCCTGGCGGTAGTCGAACGGCCGGACCGATCGTTCGCGCGTCCATTGCCCTCAGGAAGGTCCGCGGCATGAACTTCGCTCAGGGGTTGTCGCTCGCGCTTCTCGGCGTGTGCCTCATCGTGGCGGTCTGGCGCCGCATCAACATCGGCGTGCTTGCGCTGGCGTCGGCGGTGATCATCCTGCTGGCGTCGGGGGTGAGCGTCGACAAGATGTACACCACCTTCCCGGGCAACCTGTTCACGCTGATCGCCGGCGTCTCGCTGCTCTTCGCGCACCTGGAGAAGAGCGGCGCGCTGCGCGCGTTCGTGGACGCCACCTTCCGCACGGTCGGCGACCGGACCTACCTGCTGCCCTGGGCCTGCTTCCTCATCGCGGGGGCGCTGTCGTCGATGGGGGCGTTCTCGACAGCCCCGATCGCGCTCATGGTGCCGGTGGTCGCGTTCGTGTCGGTGAAGTATCCCCGGAGCTTCTTCATCAACGAGTTGGGCGTGGTCATCGGGGCCAACTCGGCGGGCCTGTCGCCGTTGAACCCCACCGGCGCGACGCTCCATCACGCCCTCAGTGAGATCAACGTCGCGTACAACACGTGGGGAGTCTGGGCCATCTCCGTGGCGACCGGCGCGGTCGCCGTCGCGGCCCTGCAGGCGATCGAGGCCATCCGGCGGCGGCGGGGGGCGTCCTTCATCGCGCCGGCGATCCCGAAGGACGCCTCGTCGCCGGACGCCCCCCAGGCCGGCAACCGCACCTACGCCATCGCGTCGGGCTGCATGCTGGGCTTGTTCATGATCGTCGTCGTCGTGTTCAAGTTCGACATCGGGACAACCTCGATGTTGGCCGCCCTCCTGCTGCAGATCGTTTTCCGGCCGAGCGAGCGCGAGCTGATCGCGCGTGTGCCCTGGAACGCGATCCTCCTGCTGTGCGGCCTGCTCACCTACCTCGGCCTGATCAAGCAGATCGGCACGATGGATGTCATCCAGCAGGTCCTGTCCGGCATCACCATCCCCGCGCTGCTCGTGCTGATGCTCGCCTACATCACGGCCCTCTTGTGCAACATCGAGTCGTCGACGATCGGCGTCCTGACGCTGATGGCCCCGATCGTCGGGTCCGCGCTGGGGGCGTCCCCGTCGATCATGCTGATCGTGGCCGCTGTGGCCGCGCCCGCGGCCCTGACGGTGATGAACCCGGTGCACGTCGCCGGCACGCTGATCGTCGCCAACACGATGGAGGACCAGCAGTCCCAAGCTTTCGGACGCCTCTTCGCCATCGCCGTCGGCTGCTCCGTGATCGCACCCGGCATCCTGAGCGCCATCGCGATCGCCACGCTGTAGCGAAAAACGAAGCCGGGCCAGGAGCATTCTCCTGGCCCGGCTTCGTGTGGCGCGCTCGGAGGGATTCGAACCCCCAACCTTCTGATCCGTAGTCAGATGCTCTATCCGTTGAGCCACGAGCGCCCGGACGCTTCATCAGCGACCGAGAAAGTAGCTTACTCCCCTCCCCTGGGTCGCGCCAAACCGGGCGACCCAGGAGGTGTGCGGCGGCGTCCGAGCGATGTCCTCGAGGCAGGGTGAAGGGACTTGACCCAAATCTCGCGATGTTGTGCGAAGCCGACGCGATTCGTGCGCGATCTAGCCGACCTCAGCCGAGGCGAGGGGGATGGGCTCGAACATGGGCGGCTCCTCCTCGGGGAAGAGCGCGGTCGGGCCCCAGACCCAGTCTGTGAACGCCCAGGGCGTCCGACCCCATCAGCTTGGGCAGCCACGTGCCCAGCCCGTACCAGGTGAACAGCGTGAATATGGACGCCGCCGCGAACATCGCCGTCGCCAGCATCCAGCGCTTGGAGAACAGACCGGCGAGCCCTCGGGGACGCGGCGAGGTGGACTCGGCCTCCGCCTCGGTGGACGTCTCGTCGTGCGCCGAAACGACCTCTTCGAGAGTGTGGTCCACACCCCACTGGGCGGTCACGCGGCGCGCCTCATCCTCCTGCCCCTTCGAACGGAGCCACGACGGCGACTCGGGCATGACGAACCAGGCAACGGCCAAGATGAGCAACCCGACGCCGGCCAGCGCGTACATGGAGCGCCACCCCGGGTTGGGGAGCATCACGAGGCCGAGAAGGGCGGCGACCGAGCCGCCGATCGGGATGCCCGACATGATGATCGTCGACACGAACGAGCGATACTTCACCCGGACGAACTCGGCGGTGATCGCGTTGGCGGAGGGCACGAGGCCGCCGAGCCCGATGCCCGCGACGAAGCGGAGGATTCCGAACACCTCGCGGTTGGGCGCGACGTAGATGAGGATCGTAAAGACATGAAGACGAGGCCGCACGCGAGGACGGTGTTGCGGCGTCCGAGCCGGTCTGCGATGTCGCCGGCGCCGAGCGCGCCGAACAGGGCGCCGACGAACACCAGCGAGCCCATGAAACCTGCGGCGGTGCCATCGAGCCCCCACGGCTCGCGCATGATGTGCGGGAGAGTCGTGCCGTACACGATGAGGTCGTAGCCGTCGAGGACCACGATCAGCCAACAAAGAAGGATCACCAGCCAGGCCGGACGCAGGCGCCCGGTCTTGGCGGCGTCGGCAGCGGTGCCGGAGTGCGTCGTTGTCATGTCAACTACTTTCAGCACTGCTGCCCAACCGGCGGAACGATTTTCTGCAGAGCAGAAAATCCCTCATCAGCTACGTGCGATGCTGAAGCATGGTCTCGCCCGCTCGTCCAACAAAAGACCGACCGCCCTACGCGATCGCCAGCGTCGACCATGCGCTGCGCCTCGCCTCGCCTCGCTCCTACAGCTCGAGGGGCGCACCACCGTCTCGGACGCCGCCGCGCGGCTGGGCGTCGCACCCTCCACTGCGCACCGGCTGCTCGCGATGCTGGTCTACCGAGACTTCGCCGTGCGCGACACCCGCGAGTACCGGGTCGGCCCCCTGCTCGCGGCGGTCGACCATGCCCCGTCGGGGACGGCCGAGCTGCGCGAGGCCGCACGGCCCCACATGGAACGCCTCATGGAGCGGTTCGGCGAGACCACGACGCTGACAGTGCGGTCGGGACGGACGGCCCGGTTCCTCGCCGAAGTCGAGTGCGGTCGGTCGCTGCGAGTGGGGCACCGCGCGGGCATGGTCTTCCCAGCCCACCGCACCTCCGGCGGGCTCGCGCTCCTGGCCGAGCTACCTGACGACGAGGTGGCCGCGCTCTACGCCCCCGACCGGCTCACGCGCGGCGAGGAGGCCCCGGACGTCGCCACCGTGCTGCAGCACGTCCACGCAGCCCGCGACCAGGGCTTCGCCCTCAACAACGGGCTGTCGGAGCGCGGCATCCTGCCCCTCGGCCACGCGATCCGGGACGCCGGAGGGACGCCCGTGGCGTCGATCGGCATCGCGATGCCGGCGAGCCGGTTCGAGCCCTCCATGGTGCGCCCGATGGTCGCCGAGCTGCGCCAGGCTGCCCGCGAGATCGGCGGCCAACTCGAAACCTGAGCGAGGTCTGCGCGTGAGCGACATGCCCTCGGGGCAGATCGGCCGGCGCGAACGCCTTCCTTCGCGACTGAACGAAGTTGCAGCAATCAAGTGGACGGATGCACGCCCGACCAGTTACCTTGATATCGAGATTCACCGACCCTGCACCTTCTGACCCGCGCGGGTAGGGATGATGAGAAGATGAACTCAAGCGGTTTACCGGGTCAATGAAGCTCGGCGCCGACGCGAGGCGGCGCTCTGAGCGAGCGAACAACGAGGAGAGCACATGACCGTCGACGCCACGCAAACCAATATCAACAAGCCGTCCAACGCACCCGAAGACCTGGTCACCTGGGTCAACCAGATCGCCGAGCTGACCAAGCCCGAGCGCATCTATTGGTGCGACGGCTCCGTTGAGGAGCGTGACCGTCTGTACGCGGAGATGGTCGAGGCCGGCACCTTCATCAAGCTGAACGAGGAGAAGCGGCCGAACAGCTACCTCGCCCGCTCCGCGCCCTCCGACGTGGCGCGCGTCGAGTCCCGCACGTTCATCTGCTCGGAGAAGAAAGAGGACGCGGGCCCCACGAACAACTGGGCCGACCCGGCCGAGATGAAGAAGACGCTGCAACCGCTGTTCGACGGCAGCATGCGCGGCCGGACGATGTACGTCGTCCCGTTCTCGATGGGTCCCCTGGGCGGCAACATCTCGAAGCTCGGCGTTGAGCTGACCGATTCGCCGTACGTCGTCGTGAACATGCGGATCATGACGCGCATGGGCGCCAAGGCGATGGATCTCATCGCCCAGGGCGAGTACTGGGTGCCCGCCGTGCACACCGTCGGCTACCCGCTCGTGGACGCCGACGGCACCGAGCGCGACGACATCGCGTGGCCGTGCAACGACGAAAAATACATCTGCCACTTCCCCGAGACCCGCGAGATCTGGTCGTACGGCTCCGGCTACGGCGGCAACGCACTGCTGGGCAAGAAGTGCTACGCCCTGCGCATCGCGTCCGTCCTGGCGCGCGACGAGGGCTGGCTCGCCGAGCACATGCTGATCCTGAAGATCACCGACGAGAAGGGCCGCGCGTTCCACCTGACCGCTGCCTTCCCGAGCGCCTGCGGCAAGACCAACCTGGCCATGCTGCGGCCGACGATTCCCGGCATGACAGTCGAGACGGTCGGCGATGACATCGCGTGGATGCGCAAGGGCGACGACGGGGGGCTCTACGCCATCAACCCCGAGGCCGGGTTCTTCGGCGTGGCGCCGGGTACGTCCGAGAAGACGAACCCGACCGCCCTGCACGCGCTCGACCACGACGTGATCTTCACCAACGTCGCACTGACGGACGACGGCGACATCTGGTGGGAGGGCATGACCGACGAGAAGCCGGCCCACCTGATCGACTGGCAGGGCAACGACTGGACGCCGGAGTCGGCGTCCCCCGCGGCTCACCCGAACAGCCGGTTCACCGTGGCCGCCGACCAGGCGGAGTCGATCTCGCCGAGCTGGGACGATCCGAAGGGCGTCCCGATCGACGTCATCCTCTTCGGCGGACGCCGCGCCACGAACGTGCCGCTGATCAGCGAGTCGTACGACTGGGAGCACGGCGTGTTCGTCGGCGCCACGGTGTCGTCCGAGCAGACGGCCGCGGCCGAGGGCGCGGTCGGCTCGCTGCGTCGCGACCCGTTCGCGATGCTGCCCTTCTGCGGCTACAACATGGCCGACTACTGGGCCCACTGGCTCCGCGTCGGTGAGGATCTGGGCGCGAACGCCCCGAAGATCTTCCAGGTGAACTGGTTCCGCAAGGACGAGAACGGCAAGTTCCTGTGGCCGGGCTTCGGCGACAACGCGCGTCCGATCAAGTGGGCCCTCCAGCGGGTGGCCGGCGAGGTGGACGCCGTCGAGGCCATCTCCGGACGCCTGCCGCAGCCCGACGATCTCGACCTCTCCGGCCTCGACATCGACGACGCCACGCTGGAGAAGATCTTCGATCTCGACCCGAAGGCATGGTCGGCCGAGGCCGACCTCACCGAGGAGTACTTCGCCCAGTTCGGCGAGAAGCTGCCCACCGAGCTCGTGGGCCAGCTGAAGGCCCTGCGCGAGCGCATCAACGCCTGACAGGCATTCGCGGACGCCGGCGGCCGCACCCCTCGCGGGTGCGGCCGTCGGCGTCCTGGTCGTGTGAAGGGCACCCGTGGCGCGGGGCCTTCGTGGTCAGATTCCGGCGGGTATTGAGTCGTGAGGCCCGCGCGACGACACCGGGGGCGTCCAGAATGGCAGGGTGCGATTCGTTCCTACGGTGGTGCAGGTGGGGCTGGCGGCGGCCAGCGCGATCCTGCTGCTGCTGGGGCTCTCCGGGCTGGCGCTCAATCCGGTGGACTGGCTGCAGGTCGGGGCGTTCACCGTCATGGCGGTCGTGGGGGCGGCGCTGCTGGAGCGACGCTTTCTCGTCGCCGTGACGCCGACGATGCTCCGCGCGGGCGCGGAGCGCATCCCGATCGCGGCCATCATCGACGTGTCCGTCGAGACGGACGCCGACTCCCCGGTCGCCCTCCACCGCGTCCTGGTGAACCACGCTCGAGGCTCGACCATCCTCCGCGGATCCACCGAGCTCCGCTGGGACGCCGCCGATCGCACCCGCGCGACCCTGGCTCGGCTCATCGACGAGCGGAGGGGTGCGGCCGGACGCGCCTGACGCACGCCCTCAGCGCCGCCTGTCAGACGCGTCCCGACGTGCAGGCGCCGGTGTTCACCGGGCTGGTGTAGCTGCTGGCACGGTCCAGCATCGAGCCGGTGGCGCGGTCGGTGAGCGCGTAGGCGGTCTCGGTGTCGACGAGCGAACGGGCGAAGATCGTGCCCGCGACGCGTCCGTCGGTCGTGAGCAGCGGCCCGCCCGAGTTGCCGGGCCGCGCGGTGGCGTACAGGGCGTACACCTGCCGCGTGACGCCGCTTTGGCCGTAGATGTCGTCGCCGGACGCCTGAATCGTTCCCCGGACGCGAGCCGCCTCGGCCCGATACGGGCCGCCCAGCGGGAAGCCGGCGACGACGGCCGAGTCCGACGACGACAGGCTCGCCGCCCGGCTCAGCGCCGGTGCGGTCAGCCGCGGGACGTCCAACACGGCGAGGTCGAGGTCCGGGTTGAACGCGACCACACGCGCCCCCAGAGAGGGCCCGGCGCCCCGGACGCGAACGTTCACATCCGTCGACCCGGCCACCACGTGCGCGTTCGTCACGATGCGCTGCGGCGCGACGACCCAGCCGCTGCCCGACTGCTGCCGGCCGCAGCGGGTGGCGTCCGCCTCGATCCGGACGATGCTCGCCGCCGCCCGCTGGACGCCCGCGGTCTGCGCCGATCCGGCGGCCGGCGACTCCGCGGGAATGACCGGCTCCGGCGTCAGCCCGCTGAAGGCCCGCGGGAAGCCGGCGGCGTCCAGCGACTTCGTCAACTGGGACGCCCACCGCTGCGACTGGCCCGGGAGGGCGTCCTCGATGCCGTCCAGCACGTGCGAGCCGTTTACCGCCCGCGCCCACGACTGCGGCAGGACGGGCTTGAACGCCGTCCCGAGGACGCCGACCACGAGCGCCGTCACGACGAGCGCCGCGACGCTGCCGAGAAGGCTGTCGATCGTCCGGACGGCCCCGATCTTCGTCGCCGTGCGTATCCGGTACCCCACCCCGCCCAGCACCGACTGGCCCACGATCGCCGCCACCACGACCACGAAGAAGAGCACGAGCGACCGCCCGGCCTCGCTGCCCGACAGCGCGTCGACGCGCGCGATCAGCCCGGGCGCGCCCCAGAGGGCGAGCCCGGCACCGAGCACGAAGCCCAGCAGGCCCAGCCCGGTCACGAGTAGCCCGTTGCGCCAGCCCCGCAGCGTGGAGGAGATCAGGATCACGACCAGGACGAGGTCGAGGATGAGAGAGGTCTGCATGGAGGTCCTTTCATGCGGCACCCTCCAGAGTGCATGGCGATCCTGTGAGCCAGATATGAACTTGCCGGCACGCATGACGCCCCGACAACGACGAACGCCACCGGCCCGAGGGCCGGTGGCGATGCCGGACTGGCGGAGGTGGCGGGATTTGAACCCGCGATGGGGTCAACCCCCAAACCCGCTTAGCAGGCGGGCGCCATAGACCTGACTAGGCGACACCTCCTCTGCCGAGGGGCCAGCCTACCGGTGCCGCGTACCCTTGGCCAAAACGCCCGCACAACAACGGCGAATACAGTCGTCGCGGCTCATCGGGACGCGTTGTGCCGGACGCTATGCTCGCTGTGGCAGTGGTCTGTCCGCAGCACCTGTCCACCAGGCACCACCCACGGAGGCGAAGGATGAGCCCTGACCAGACGAGCAGCGGTGCACCGCGCCGCGCTCGCGACGACGGCGGCGTCCCCTATCGCTCCGGCGTGACCGCCGGCTCCGCACCCCGCCGCGCCCGTCGCGCACCCAGGCTCGATGACGAGCGGCGCGGCTTCGGGGCGTCCCTGGGCTACACGCTTCTGGGGGCGATCATTCCCGGGGCCGGCCTGCTGAGGGCGCGGTTCCGGTGGTGGGGGGCGCTGATGATCGCCGGCGCGCTGATTCTGGTCGCGGCGGCCGTGGGCACGTTCCTGTACGCGCGCGACTGGTTGATCTCGCAGGCCGTCACGCCCGCCAGCCTCACCGCGCTGTGGATCGCGCTCATCGTCATCGCCGTCGTGTGGGTGACGAGCCTCGTGGTGACGCACCTGACGCTGCGTCCGCGGGACGCCTCCGCGTGGCAGCGCGTGGTGGGCGCCATCGTCGTGGCCATCCTGTCGTTCGCGGTGACCGCGCCGACCCTGCTCGTCGCCCGGAGGGCGTACGACCAGGCCGACTTCGTCAGCGACGTCTTCTCGACGGGTCCGTCGGCGACGAAGTCCGCGCAGGGGAACCCGTTCGGGGACGCCTGGGCCGGTCAGCCCCGCCTGAACGTGCTCGTGATGGGCGGCGACTCGGGCAAGGGTCGGTCGAGCTACCTCGGCGTCCGGACGGACACGGTCATCCTCGCGTCGATCAACACGCGGACGGGCGACACGGTGCTCTATCAGATCCCGCGGCAGACGGCGCGCATGCCCTTCCCGCCCGGATCGGGGCTGGCGCGGGTGTTCCCGCGCGGGTTCACCGACGGCAACCCGCTGAACTCCGACTACTTCCTGAACTCGATGTACGACAACGCGCCGAAGATCGCCGGGCCGAACATCCTGGGTTATCAGGTGGCCAACGAGAGCGCCGAGATCGTGAAGATCTCGGTCGGCGAGGCGCTCGGCCTGCACGTCGATTACTACGCGCTCATCAACATGGACGGGTTCGTCAAACTGATCGACGCCCTCGGCGGGGTGACGGTGAACGTGAACCAGCCCGTCCCGATGGGCGGCCAGAAAGACCCCACGCGCGGCGTCGACATCCCACCCGATCGCTGGCTGCCCGTCGGCCCGAACCAGCACCTGAACGGCATGGACGCCCTCTGGTACGCCCGCGGGCGCTACGGCGTGACCGACTACGAGCGTGGCATCCGGCAGCGGTGCGTCATCAACGCCGTCATCAAGCAGGCCAACCCGGCCACGGTCGTCGCGAACTACGAAGAGGTGACCCAGGCGGGCCGCGAGATCATCCGCACCGACGCCCCGAGCTCGCAGCTTCCGGCCCTGGTGCAACTCGGGCTCAAGGCCCGCGACCAGCGCATCCGGTCGGTCGCCTTCATCAACGGCCAGGAGGGCTTCTCGACCGCCAACCCGGACTGGAATGCCGTGCGCCAGCGCGTCCGCGACACGCTCGACCCGTCGGCGGGGGGCGCTCCGACGACTCCGACGCCGACGGCGCCCGCCTCCCCGACCGCCACCTCGAGCGCGCGTTCGACGGCCAGCGGCGCCCCGACGCCCGCGATGCAGCCGCCCGTCGCCGACGTCGACGACGCCTGCGCCTACCACCCCGAGCAGTAGCCGCCCGCCTCGCAGCGGGACGCCTCGACGCGCGCGGACGGGCCGCGCGCGTCAGAGCGTCAGGATGATCTTTCCGACGTTGTCGCCGCTCTCCAGCAGCTCGTGGGCCCGCTGCACCTCGGCGAAAGGCACCCGGGTCTCGCGGGCGAGCCGGATGCGTCCGTCGGCCACCATCGGCCAGACGTCGGACGCCACGGCCGCGCAGATCTCCGCCTTCTCGGACGCTGGACGGAATCGCAGGCTGGTCGCCGTCACCGTCGCGCACTTGCCGAGCAGTGCGTTCAGGTTCAGCTCGCCCTTCACGCCGCCCTGCAGACCGATGACGACGAGGCGCCCGAGCCGCGCGAGCGACTTCACGTTGTCGCCCAAGTACTTGGCGCCCATCACGTCGAGGATCACGTCGACGCCCCGGCCGTCGGTCGCCTCCTTGAGGCCGGCGACCCAGTCGTCGTGGTAATCGAGCGCGATGTCGGCGCCGAGCTCGCGGCACAGCTCCACCTTCTCCGGCGACCCGGCCGTCGCCGCGACCCGGCAGCCGTGCTGCTTGGCGTACTGGATCGCGAACGCGCCGATGCCGCCCGTCCCGCCGTGCACCAGGAACGTCTCGCCGTCGGCGAGGTGCACGTGCCGCATGTTCGACACGACCGTCGCGGCCACCTCGATCAGGCCGGCCGCGGTGACGAGGTCGACGCCCTCCGGCGGCCGGACGACCTGCCCCGCCGGCACCGCGACGTACTCGGCGTACCCGCCACCGGCCAGCAGGGCGACGCATTCGTCACCCGCGTTCCACCCCTCGACGCTGGCCCCCACCTCGGCGACGACGCCCGCGACCTCGAGGCCGATGATGTCGGTGACGCCCTTCGGTGGCGGGTAGTGGCCGCGGCGCTGCAGGGTGTCGGCGCGGTTCACGCCGGCGGCGACGACGTTGACGAGCAACTCGCCCTCCCCCGGCGACGGCGTCGGGACCTCGGAGACGGCGAGGGCGTCGGGGCCCCCCGGTTCGGTGACGGTGATGGCTCGCATACGGCAAGCCTGCCACGGACCGTCCGGACGAGCCACGGCGAAAGCGAGCCGGCCGGCGTCCGGTTAGGATTGCTGCGCGAGTCTGGCAAGGTCGCATAGTGGACTAGTGCAGCCGCCTTGAAAGCGGCCGAGCGGAAACGCTCCGTGGGTTCGAATCCCACCCTTGCCGCGTGGCAGTGTCGACGTACTACATCAAGGCCCGGCCCCCCATCGTCCTCTACGGGATCGGGGCCGTGCTCGCCGTGCTCGGCGCCGGGCTCCTCGTGGCGTCGGGAGCGAACGGCTGGGGCGTCCTGGCTTTCGTCGGTGGGGTGCTGCTCCTGGGCGTCGGGGTGCTGTGCGCGTCCGTGGCGTACTTCTCGGCGCGCAAGCTGCAGGTGAGCGTCGCGCTCGACGACCGCGGCTACTCGATTCGCGACAGGGCGGGCTCGCACACCGGCAAGTGGAGCGAGGTGACCAAGGTCACGCAGGGCCCCGGGCGGCTCACCTTCCACAACCGCGACGGGTCGGGCTTCGCGTTGTACGACACCGGCCGGCAGTCCGAGCAGTTGGACGCCCTCGCCGCCGACATCTCCGACCGTCTCGACCGCGACCGCGGTTACGGGGGCACGCTCGTCCAGGAAGACTGAC
>NZ_JBDHZL010000044.1:0-19496 GCF_039811905.1 Nigerium sp.
AGAGCGCCGCTCAGGCGCTCGAGCTCGTCGTCGTCGAGCGCGAGCTCGGCGGCCCGCGCGGAGTCGATGACGGACGCCGGCCGTGACGCCCCGGGGATCGGGATGACGTGCCCGCCGAGCGACAGCTCCCAGACGAGGGTGACCTGCTGGGGGCTGACGCCGTGGGCGTCCGCGATCTGCGCGATGACGGGGAACCGGTTGCCGACGGCGGCCGCTCCCCCACCGGTGCCGCCCAGCGGCGACCACGGCAGGAACGCGATCCCGCGCTCGCCGCAGAACGTGAGCTCGCCGTAGGAGGTGTGGTTGAACGTGGGCGAGAACTGGTTCTGGACGGCCGCCAGGCCGCCCTCGCCGAGCACGTCGAGCGCCACCTCAATCTCCTCGACGTTCGCGTTCGAGACGCCGACCTCGGCGATGATCCCGTCGGACTTGAGCTCGGCGAGCGTCTCAACGACGTCGGCGTAGCGCTGCGTCCGGTCGGGACGGTGCCAGTAGTAGAGGTCGATGCGGTCGACTCCCAGCCGCTCCCGGGACGCCTCCGCGGCGGCCCGCAGGTAGGCGGGCGAGGCGTCCCGGCCCCAGCCCTCGCCCTCGAAGCGCGTGATGCCGCCCTTCGTCGCGACGACCACGTGGGTCGTGTCGCCGGGGTAGGTGGCCAGCGCCTCGGCGACGATGCGCTCGTTGTCGCCGACGGCGTCCCAGGTGGGGGCGTAGATATCCGCGGTGTCGATCAGGGTGACGCCCGCGTCGAGCGCCGCGTGGACGGTCGCGAGCGCGCGCTCGTGCGGCGGGCGCTCGTTGCCCCCCATCGAGAACGGCATCGCCCCCAGCCCGATGGCCGACACCGTGAACTGTCCGAGGCTGCGTTGCTCCATGGGTCCAGCCTATCTCCCTTGTCGGAGGGCCCTTCGGCCCGCCCGGACGCCCGCCGCGCCGGGCGGCGGGCGTCCGGGCGGGTGATCGGGTGGGCTGCCCTGTCGGCCCCGACAAGTAGGGTAGGGACCGTGAGACCCCAGGACATCGTGACCACCCCCGCCAAGTCGGCGATCTTCCTCACCCTGACCGTGCGCCCCGGGCGCGAGGGCGAAGCGCGCGCCGGCATCGCCGAGATCGCGGCGCTCCACCGCTCGGTGAGCTTCCGCAATCCGGAATCGCTGCTCACGGTCGTGGTCGGCATTGGGGCTGAGGCGTGGGATCGTCTGTACGGCGTCCCTCGGCCCGCGTACCTGCACCCGTTCGAGCCGATCGGGGGCGGCAAGCACACGGCGGTCGCGACACCCGGCGACCTGCTCGTCCACGTGCGCGCGACGCAGATGGATGTCTGCTTCGAGCTGGCCCGGCACGCCATGACCGCGCTCGGCAGCAGCGTCGAGGCGGTCGATGAGGTGCACGGGTTCCGGTATTGGGATGACCGGGATCTGCTCGGCTTCGTCGACGGCACCGAGAACCCCACGGGGCCCGATGCGCTCGACACCGTGTACCTCTCCCCGGAGCAGGATGCGACGTGGGCGGGCGGCAGCTACGTGATCGTCCAGAAGTACGTGCACGACATGACAGCGTGGGATTCGCTGTCGGTCGAAGAACAGGAACGCGTGATCGGCCGCACCAAGCACGGGGACATCGAGATCCCCGACGACGTGCGGCCCACCAATAGCCACGTCACGGCCAACACGATCGAAGATCCGGACGGGACGGAGCACGACATCTTCCGGCAGAACCTGCCGTTCGGGTCGGTCGGCGACGGCGTCCTCGGGACCTATTTCATCGGATACGCGGCCGACCCGGGCACGACCGAGCTGATGCTGCGGCGCATGTTCATCGGCGAGCCGCCCGGCAACTACGACCGCATCCTCGACTTCTCGACCGCCGAGACCGGGTGCCTGTTCTTCGTGCCCCCGGCCGACTTCTTGGACGATCCGGAGCCTTACCTCGCCGCCGCGTCCGCTTCGGGCACGGCGTCCGCCAACGAATCAACGCCCGGGCGCGCCTCCGACGGGTCGCTCGGCATCGGCAGCCTCAAAAGGAGCGCATCATGAGCAACAACCTGCACCGCAACCTCGCCCCCATCACCGATGCGGCGTGGAACGAGATCGAGGAGGAAACGCGTCGCACGTTCACGCGCTGGATCGCCGGGCGTCGTGTCGTCGACGTCGAGGGGCCTGAGGGCGTCGGGTTGGCGGCGGTCGGCACCGGGCACCTGCGCGAACTCGACTCGCCCGAGCCGGGCGTCGAGGCGCGCCAGCGCGTGGCGCAACTCGTGGTCGAGTTGCGCGTGCCGTTCCGGGTGAGCCGGGCGGCCGTCGACGACGTCGAGCGCGGCTCGAAGGATTCTGATTGGCAGCCGGTGAAGGACGCCGTCGAGCGGCTCGCGCTCGCGGAGGATCGGGCGATCTTCCACGGCAACGAGGCGGCGGGCATCGACGGCATCGTGCCGACCAGTTCGAACGAGCCGGTCGCCCTGCCGGAGGATGTTCGCGAGTTCCCGGACGCCGTGGCCAAGGCGGCCTCGGCCCTGCGGCTCGCGGGCGTCGACGGGCCGTACGCGCTGTGCCTGTCGGCTGAGTTGTACACGGCGGTGTCGGAGACGACCGATCACGGCTACCCGATCCGAGAACATCTCGAGCACGTGGTCGGCGACATCGTGTGGGCGCCCGGTCTCGACGGGGCGCTGCTGTTGTCGACGCGCGGCGGCGACTACGCACTGCACCTCGGCCAGGATCTCTCGATCGGGTACCTCTCGCACGACGCCGACAGTATCGAGCTGTACCACCAGGAGACGCTGACGTTCCTCGTCTATACGAGTGAGGCGAGCGTCGCGATCCGCTGAGGACGCCGAGGGCGTCCCCGAGCACGTGGGGCCCCGGCGGTCGGCCGCTGACGGCCGGCTGCCGGCGGCGTCCTGGGAGGACGGCGTCCGAGGGAACGCGGCCCGCGTCAGATCTCGTATTCGGGGTACCGGTCGTACTCGTGATCGTCGAGCGGATGGTACTCGGACGACAGCGGGTGGGTCACCAGGAAGACCGTGGAGAACACCAGGCCGCCCCAGATGATCAGGATGGCCACGATCATCATGACCAGCGCGAGGGCGCTCATGCGGACACCTCCTCACCGGCGCGGTGCGTCCGGCCTTCCAGCGGCACGGGGGTGAACCTGTCGACCTCGGTGCGCCACTTCAGCATGGTGGCGACGACGGCGAGCAGGACGATAAAGAGGACGGTCCCCCAGCCGAAGGTCATGTTGAAGGTCGCCGGGTAGCTCTTCGGGTCGTAGCCGGCCGTCGCGTAGGTGACCACGGTAACGACCAGGATGTAGGCGAGCACGATCGGGTTCAGGATGCCGATGGCCCACCGCCACCAGGACCCCAGCTTCAGCGTGGAGATCTGGTTGAGGTGGAGTTGGATGTCGCGCAGCTTCCGGGCGATGAAGACGACCGCGACGCACTCGAACACCGCGGCGCCGAGGATGCCGATGTTGTTCGCGAAGGCGTCCACGATGTCGAGCGCGTTGAGTCCGTTCGTCGTCGAGAAGAGGACGACGGACAGCACGAACCCGACGCCGATGATGATCGCCACAGCCACCGGACGCCGCAGGTTGAACTTCTCGCGGACGGCCGCGACGATCACCTCGAGGATGCTCACCAGGGACGTGAAGCCGGCCAGCAGCAGCGAGCCGAAGAACATCACGCCGAAGAACGGGCCGCCCGGCATCGTGGAGATGACTTGGGGGAACGTGATGAACGACAGCGTCACGCCGGTGATGCGGTCGAGGTCGCTGACCGCGACGCCTTGGGTGTGGGCCATGAACCCGAGCGTGGCGAACACGCCGAAGCCCGCCAGCAGCTCGAACGAGCTGTTCGCGAATGCGGCGACGAACCCGGTGGGGACGAGGTTCGCGCGCGGCTTCAGGTAGCTCGAGTAGGTCAGCATGATGCCGAACGCGACGGAGAGGGAGAAGAAGATCTGCGTGTAGGCGGCCACCCAGACGCGCGGGTTGGCCAGGGCGGGCCAGTCGGGGGTGAAGAACGCGTTGAGGCCCTCGACGGCGCCCGGCAGGAACAACGCCCGCACGACGAGCGCCAGGAACATCACCAGCAGCAGCGGGATCGCCACCTTGTTGACGAGTTCGAGGCCCTTGTTCACGCGTCCGGACATCACGATGAGCACGAAGATCCACAGGCCCACGACCGGCCAGAAGACCGCCCAATCGAGGGACGCCGTGAAGCCCGGGTCGCTGACGTGGAGGAAGTCGCCGGTGAAGAACTTAGCCGGGTCGGAGCCCCAGGCGATGTTCAGCGAAAAGCCGAGGTAGGAGACCGCCCAGGCGAGCACGACCACGTAGTAGCTCATGATCACGACGCAGATCGCGACCTGGAGCCAGCCGATCACCTCGAACGGCTTGCCGAGCCGCCGGAAGGCCGCCGGCGCCGAGCCGCGGAACCGGTGGCCGAGGCCGTAGTCGAGCATCAGGATCGGGATGCCGGCCGTCAGCAGCGCGACGAGGTACGGGATGATGAACGCGCCGCCCCCGTTGGTGTACGCGACGCCCGGGAAGCGCCAGATGTTGCCTAGCCCCACGGCCGACCCGATCGCCGACATCAGGAACCCGAACTGGCCCGAGAACTGCTCCCGGGGTGCGGCGGTGTCGTTGGCCATGAACGTCCTCTCACGACGGTTGATGCGCCGACAACGTAACGCCCTGTCTCCGTCGATGCCACGCGTCTCACCCGGAGGAGTCGTGTGGGAGTGCCCAATCGTCGGCGATCGCGGCTTCACCGGACGAGCGGCCGTGGGCCCACAGGGAATCGAACCCTGAACCCGCGGATTAAAAGACCGTCTCGGAAATCGTTTTCACTACGCAACTTACGGTTGCGTAATCACTTTCGTGCACGCCCAATGTACAAGATTCAACTTTTGAAATCCGCGGATTGATGGTCTCGATCGACCTCGCCCAGGCTTGCCCCAAGCCGGAGCGATGCGTACTCATCCAATCGCCAGGGCGGTCTCTGAGTAGAGGTCGGGAGGCATCGGGCCGGCTAGCTTCCAGGTGATTGCGATGGGACGGTCGCCGGTGTGCGAGACGTGGGTCGCTGCTCCGCCCACGAGGATGCGCTTTCGCAACGCGTCGCTAGTCACGGAAGTCATCGAGCCCCAGGGCCGGGGTCGTACCTACTCCACGCTGCTCGCTGTGCTCGCAGGCCGCGACGGGCGCGTCTCGGAGAGCTGAGTCGGCCCCTGCCTCTAGGATCAAGGGGTGAGCATCGAGGGGGCCGGACCGACGACGAAGCTGCGGGTCCTCGATCTATTCGCCGGGGCCGGCGGCCTCAGCGAGGGCCTTCGTCACTCGGGATACTTCGAAACCGTTCAGGCGGTAGAGATGGATCCCGAAGCTGCGGCGACCTACTCACTGAACCACCCCGAGGCAGACATCTACGTCGGCCCGATCGAGGACTGGCTGCAGACCGCGACGATGCCTGCAATCGATGTGATCATCGGCGGCCCGCCCTGTCAGGGGTTCTCTCAACTCGGAAAACAGGACGTCGAAGACGAGCGCAACGCGTTGTGGCGCGAATACGCCCACACGATTGTTGTCACCGAGCCCGCACACTTCGTGGTGGAGAATGTCGCCGCTTTCCTGCAGTCCCCTCAGTTCAAGCAGTTCGAATCCGAGTTCTCCGACGGCGGGTCGCTGCACGACTATGCGTTTCAGGCCGCCGTTCTGAATGCGGCGGACTACGGCGCGCCCCAGGCGCGTCGCCGCGCCGTCCTGATCGGACACCGCCGCGACCTACCCTTCCCCGGTTGGCCGGTGAAGACCCACGTGAGCTGCCACAGGTCGGTGGAGGACGCCTTCCGCGACATCGTGGCCCAACCCAAGCGGGATCTTCCCGAGCGCCGAATCACGGTCGGCGGACGCGACTATGCCGGCCCTTTCCGGACCTCGGAGCTCCATGTCGGACGCAACTACTCCGACCTCTCGCTCCAGCGCTTCGCGTGCATACCTGCAGGTGGGAACCGCTTCGACATCGACGAGCGCTTGCTGGCTCCCTGCTGGAAGAAGCACCGATCCGGTTCCGGAGACGTGATGGGTCGCCTGTACTGGGATCGACCCTCCGTGACCATCCGCACCGAGTTCTTCAAGCCCGAGAAGGGTCGCTACCTCCATCCCGAGGAGCATCGGGCGATTACCCATCTTGAGGCGGCGGTCCTCCAGGGCTTCCCTCTCGACTACCAGTGGGTGGGCTCCAGGCTCTCGATCGCCCGGCAGATCGGAAACGCAGTGCCGATCCCCCTCGGAAAGGCGATCGGCCAACGCATCGGCAAGAGCGCCGCAGCATTACTCACGACGCCGGGCGCCTGAGCGCCGCCGGCTTGGCGCAACTCGAACCGCTTCGCGAACGATATTTTGTCATCCCCATGGGTGACGAAAGGCCTGAAACTCGAGGGACGTCCGGTTTCTGTCGGAGTCATCTGATTGAATGCTGATGATCTTAGAAGCGACGGCACGCAGGAGTTGCAGTGCAGGACTGGGCAGGACCCGGGGCGGACCTCGGAGAGTTCATCAACCGTCAGACCCAGGCCTGCCTGAGTGTGTACCGAGAAGACCCCCGGCGCGTCGAGGAGGACGCGGCCATCGAGGTCACCGCCGCCGAGGGTGGCTACGGGCGCAAGCAGCTGTTCGAACTCCTTCAGAACGCTGCCGACGCCCTGCGTGGCTCCCCAGGCAGGATCGACGCGATCCTGACGGACAAGTCTCTCTACGTCGCCAACGGTGGCAAGCCCTTCACAGAGGTCGGCGCCCAGAGCCTGTTGGCCAGCCACCTCTCACGTAAGTCGGGCGAAGACATCGGCCAGTTCGGGCTCGGGTTCAAGTCAGTCACCGCGATCAGCGACCATGTCGCGATCTTCAGCCGATCCGCCTCCTTCACCTTCGACAGAGACCGGTCTGCGCAGACCATCTCCGCCGCGGGCCTCGCCTCTCCGCGGTATCCGATGCTGCGTCTGGCCGAGGTGATCGAGCCTGGTCCAGAGTCGGAGCGAGACCCCGTACTCGCGAGCCTCATGACGTGGGCATCCACGATCGTGCGCGTGTCGCTCAAGGCGGGTCAGAGGACCTTGGGCGAGGATATCGAGAAGTTTCCGGCCGCATTCCTGCTGTTCTCGCCGGACATCACCGAGATGCACCTGGATGATCGAGGCGCCTCGCTCCACCGCACCTTCCGGAGGTCGACCAACGACGTCGGCGAAGTCCTGATCTCCGACAACGAACAGACGTCTCGCTGGATCGTCGAATCCACGATCCACCAACTGACCAGGAGGGCGCTCGAGGACGCCGGGGAGATCATCAGGCGACCCGTTGTGGAGGTCTCGTGGGCGGTATCAGTGCCTGGGGCGCGTGGGTTGGGAAGCGTCTGGGCCTACTTCCCCACGAACATCCAGACGACGCTTTCGGGCATCGCCAATGCGCCCTGGAAGCTGAGTTCTGATCGTCTGGCCATGGTGCCGGGTGACTACAACGAGGAGCTGCTCATCGAGGTCCTGCCCGGCCTCGTGGCACGCGGGTTGGCGAGGATGAAGTCATCCGGCGACCCGGCGGCCCTGCTGGACGCACTGCCGGCCCGCGGCAAGGAGGCTCGATCGTGGGCAGACGACAAGATCAACGAGCCGATCTTCGAAGCCACGTCCAAGGCGACATGTGTCCCCGATCAAGATGGCACGCTTCGGCGCCCCGCCCAGCTCACTCTTCACCCAGCTGGCCTGCCACAGGCCTGGAAGGAAGCATGGTCGACGTCGCGCCCAGGTTCCTGGGTGCACCATTCGGTCGACCGCACCGCCGAGCGACGACTCAAGGCCGAGCGCCTCATCGCTGGTGGCAGGGGAAGCACGGTCAGCCTGACATCCTGGATCGACGCAGTAGCTGCGGACGGGGAACCAGACGCGAGCGCGGCCGCGCTTCGGCTGGCCGCCAAGATCATCAGCACCAACCGCGACTACCTGCCCGATGTACGCCGCGCCCACATCGTGCTTTTGGAGGACGGACAGCTGGCACGGCCCGAGAGAGGCAAGATCTTCCTCAGAAGCGAGGAAGGTTCCAGCGACCACGACTTCATCCACCCGGACCTGACGAAGATCACCGGGGTCGGCGATGCTCTCGCAACACTGGGAATCGAGGTGCTCAACCCGGCGGGAGAGCTCAGAGCAGCGCTCCAAGCAGCACCTGAGTCCCTCGCCTGGACAAGAATCTGGCACCTCTCGCGCGAGGTGGACGTCGAGACCGCACTGCTCATCTTTCGGGAGGAGCTGCCCCCACCTCTGACCCGGTCCGTCGCCGCGCGGATGAAGAGTGGGAAGTGGCGCCACTTGGAGCGCTGTTTCCTCGCCGGCGAGGTCATCCCGGGGGATGGCTCGCGGGATGCCGAGTACCTGATCGATCCGGTGTTCCATACGAGGGACGAGGCTCTGCTTGAACGCTGCGGTGCGGTGTCCTCACCTCGGTTGGTGAGCGGGCTACCGGACGAACCCTGGCTGGTCGGATACAAGGCCCAACGGGCGGAGCGCTACTGCAACCAGCTTCCATCGCAGAACGCTCTTCAACCAGACAGAGTGGCAGTAGTGGGACCCGACGTTCCCTGGCCACTGGAATTGATGTCGTCTCTCACCCTGCCCGGCAAAGCTGCGATCACCAGACGCATCCTCGACTTCGCCTGCTACGAGCGATGGAAAGTGATGCATGCCACCAGCAACCACTTCCCGGTCAAGAGCATCCCTAATCCGGCCGCAGTGCGGATTGTCAACTACGGCGCGCTACCCACATCGATCGGGCCGGTCGACCCCTCGATCTGCCTGAGCCCGGATTCGCCGCTCCCGGATTGCTTCCCGAAAGCCGACGTGTCGACGTCTTGGGCCGAAGCACTCAAGCTTCCCGAAGACTGTTCGGGATGGGGCGAGGCGGAATGGGAGGCGTTCCTCAGAGACACCGAGACGCGGCGGCCCGTGGATCGCACCACGGTGTATGCGCTCGCGGCTCGGACGGGCGTGCCCGCACCCCAGTCCATCCTTGCCCAACGCTCGGTGAACGGAACGATGCGCGTCGCTCCCGGCGACGCCGCGGCGACGGATGACGCCGAGGTCTACTCGTCACTCATGCTCGCCGGGATCCCTGCGCTCCTCACCACCGACGCCGCAGACCACGCCGATCTCGTGAATCACTGGGGGTTGGCGGACGGCCGCGACATGCTGCGGGAGGAGATCGTCGCCCACCCCGACAGCGAACCGACACTGCTGATCGACCGCTACCCGCCGCTACGGATCTACGACCGGGAGATCGCCGACCTCGACAACCTGCTCGTACAGACCTGCTCAGCCATCGACGTACTCATCTCCACGCCGAAGGGCCAGGAGACTCGAGCTGTCCTGTTCCACCGCTCCGAAGACGTGCTGCACGTCATCAACGGAAGCGAACAACAGATCCTCGAACGCCTGGCCGACGCTTTGCGGGTCAGGGTGAACGTTCACCTGGTCATCGACCAGATGGAGCGACAGGCACGGAGCAAGCTACGGCTCGACATCCGCGCCGCCGACGATCTCGCCGAGAAGCTTGTCATCGCCGTGGGCGAGGACACGTTGCGCGCTCGATTGCCCAAGACGGCGATCGATGACCTCGAGCGGGCCAAACGATCCCCACTGAGCCCCTCCGAGTTGGCCGAACTCGCACTGTCGGTGCACGGCTACCTCGTGTTGAGCGAGCTGCGACCCGAGCTCACCGAAGCGGGCCTGGAGCCCCCTCGCGTGTGGGCCGGATCTCGCGAGGCCCGAAAGTTCGTGGAAGGGCTGGGTTTCCCGCCCGAGTACGCAGGCTTCCCGGGCGCGAACCTGTCCCCAGTCCTCGACGTGGACGGGCCGGTCACCCTGAGCCCCCTGCACGACTATCAGGAGAGGGTCGTCGAGAGGATCCGCGATCTGCTCACCCTGCCGCGAACAGAGAAGCGCGGCATGGTCACGCTCCCGACGGGCGCGGGAAAGACCCGCGTCGCCGTGGAAGCGGTCATTCAGATCGCCGCGGCGAAGCCTTTGGGCGGCCCTGTGATCTGGATCGGTCAGTCCGAGGAGCTGTGCGAACAGGCCGTGCAGGCGTGGGCGTATGTCTGGCGGGCCATCGGGCGCGGCTCGATGACGATCTCCCGCTTCTGGCGCGGGAACGAAGCGAGCGAGGCCGGGCCCGAAACGTTCCAGGTAGTCGTCGCGACGATCGACAAGCTCCGGGAAGCCATCGACAAGCCGGCCTACGAATGGCTCAAGGAGTCCGCCCTGATCATCGTCGACGAAGCGCACACGTCGATCGCGCCGAGCTACACGAACGTGTTCCGCTGGCTGGGTGGAGAGAGCATCACCACTCGCATGACGACGCCTCTTCTCGGGCTCACCGCGACCGCGTACCGGGGCCACAATGAGGAGGAGACCAAGCGCCTCGTCGGCCGCTACAGCCACAACCAGCTCGACGACGGCGTCTTCGGCGAAGAGGAGCCCTACCACTACCTGCAGGAGCGTGGAATGCTCGCGCACGTTCAGCAGGAGGTCTTGAGCGGAATGAACATCGCCTGGACGCCCGAGTTGGAGAGGCACCTGGGACAGTTCGGCACTCTCCCCCGCGATGTGGAGAACTCGGTCGGTCAGAACTTCGAGCGCAACCAGGTGATCCTGGAGTCCATCACCCGCCAACCGGATGAGTGGACGACGCTCCTTTTCGCGAGCTCGGTGGAACACGCCCGAGCACTCGCGGCGGAACTCAGCTACTACGGCATCGCCTCTCGACCGATCTCTGGGGCGACGGATCCTGCTCTGCGTCGCCGGTACATAGAACAGTTCCGCGACGGTGACATCCGCGTACTCACCAACTACGCCGTTCTCACACAGGGCTTCGACGCGCCGAAGGTCCAGGCGGTCTATGTGACCCGACCCACCTTCAGCCCCAACCTCTACCAACAGATGATCGGACGCGGCCTGCGAGGGCCGCTTAACGGAGGCTCGGAGCAGGTGCTCATCGTCAACGTCGCCGACAACCTTGAGCAGTACGGCGGCCAGCTCGCGTTCCACCACTTCGACTACCTGTGGAGGCCAGATCAGTGACGATCACGACTGACGACCGCACCATCGAACTGGACAACGAACAGCGGCGTGTCGCCGAAGCACCAGCCGAGGAGCGGCTCTACGTCACTGCGGGGCCAGGGAGCGGCAAGACCGAGACGGTCAGCGCACGTATCCAGTACCTCCTCGAGGCGGAGAATCTGGGCGGCAACGAGGTTCTGGTGATCAGCTTCTCGCGCGCGGCCGTCGAGGCGATCCAACGGCGACAGCGGCTCAACGGCGCGCGATCGTGGGTATGGGTGACCACGCTCGACAGCCTTGCGACCCGAATTCTCTCCGACACGGAGGTCGACGTCACCGGTCTCGGGTTCGACACCCGCATCAAGAGGCTGGCGCAACTACTGGCGAATGACGAGATCGAAGATCCTCTCCCGGACGTCCGCCACGTCATCATCGACGAAGCACAGGATGTAGTTGGAGTTCGTGCGGACCTGGTCCGGCTCTTGCTGGAGAGCCTCCCCGAAGACGTCGGGTTCACGATGCTCGGAGACCCCCGGCAGGGCATCTACGACTTCCAGCTCGAAGAGAACTTCGACGATCCGGACCTCCTCCTGCAGGCCGCTCAGGACTTGCACGCGGTCGACGTCGAGCTCGGAGGCCAGTACCGCGCGCAGACAGACGATGCTCGTCTCGCAATGACACTCCGCGGGACGGATCGGGCGGACATCGCCTGGATCAACGAGATGCAGCGGTTCGTGACGGCGAAGCCGAGCTTCGATCTCGACGGTCTGGCCGAACAGCTGAATGGATCAGCCGGCGATGTCGCGATCCTCACCCAGTCCAACGCCCAAGCGCTCACCGTCGCCCGCCGTCTGCAGGAGCGCGGCGTGCAGATCGAACTTCTCGCCCGGGCCGCCGATCGCTCGATCGATCCCTGGCTGGCCGAGGCGTTCGCGGATGCGCCCGGCTCGCTCACCCGCGATCAATTCGAGGAGCTCGCGAGGGCGGTGGCTCCGATCGATCCGAGCGAGGCGTGGAGCCTTTGCCGTCGCATCACCAGTGGCAAAACGAAGTTCCTGAACGTCAGGGAACTGACTCAACGGCTCGCCTCGGGGATCGTACCGGTCGCGCTGACCCGTCGGCGGGAGCACATCACGGTGTCGACTGTGCACCGGGCCAAGGGGCTCGAGTTCGATCAAGTCATGCTGTTGGATCCGGACGAGTGGTACGGCGACGAGGACGCGGCCTACGGCCGCGCGCTCTATGTGGCTATCACGCGACCTCGTCGCAGATTGTTCACCTTCACCCGCGACAAGGAGGCGAAGTACTGGCGCACCGACGACAGGACCGAGCGCGCCTTCCGCACCAACTACAAGGGGAAGGGCACCACCGGGTTCGAGATCCGCGGGTCCGACTGGCGCGAACCGCAACCGCCCGCTGCGGATAACGATCCCCGGAGCGCCCAGGAGCTCCTGCGAACACTGGCCAGCGCAGGCACCCCCGTCCCTGTTGACATCCGGTTCACCGCATACGAGTCCACCTTGAGCCGACCGCGATACGACGCCTACGTCGACGACGTTCACATCGGCACGCTGGGCGAGCGGTTCATCGAAGTGCTCAACCGGCGGCTGGGCAAACACGACGGCTGGCCGAACATCGCCGGGACCTACTTCGCCGGCGTCGAAACGGTGGCCGGCCCACCCCAGGCCGGGCCCGTCGGAAGCAACGGCTTATGGCTGAGCCCCCTCATCGTCGGCCCCGCAGACCTCGATTGGAGAAGGGCATGAGTGAAACAGCGGCCTTCTACGCCGCCCGCGACTTCATGGTGCAGGCACTAAGGGACGAGCTGATCGGGTCGCCGAACGTCGCCGTCGTCACCGAGACACCGATGAACCGGTTCGTCACCGGGATCCTGTTCCCCCAGGAGCCCCAACAGAAACCCACCGAAGAGGCAGACGGGGCAATCCCGGGGCCGGAAGCCGATCGTCAGATCCCTGACAGCGACGAGGGCACCGACACCTTCGAGGCCGTCGACACACCGGTCTCGCTGAGCCACGTGCGCTATCCGTCCGCCTTCGGAATGTCGTTCAGCGTCGACGGGGCCACAACAGAGCTCAGCGTCGAGGTGGCGGCCGCCCGGTACGAGGACAAGGACGGCAAGTGGCACCGCCGCCCCGTCACACCACCGCCCGTCGCCGTGTCGGTCGACTCGATCGGCGTGCTGCGCCCCATCACTATCGCCCCGACGCTCGAGCTCCACGTCGTCGTCCGCGAGACCAGGTCGGGCGCACGACCCATCACGCTGGCATTGGTCAACACGGCCGAGTCGCCCGCCCAGGGACTGCGGGACGGTTACGCCTGGTATCAGGTGGAGCTGAAGGTGGCCTGCCCCAACGGCTTCCTCGACCGTCCGACCCATACCTCGACGGGGCTCGAAGACGCGGACGTCGCCAGCAATCGGCTGCTGTTCCGCGATGCACGCAACCTGGCGATCGGTCACGGCTGCGCCGTCGAATGGACCGACGCGGACGTCGTCACCGAACTGCGGATGGCCTTCATCCCCGCACGCGATGTCCTGCGCGCGGACACGAAGATCAAGCGGGTGCCCAAGCTTCCGATGTCGGCATTCGCAGAGGGGCGGGGGTTCGCCCTTCTCGAGCAACTCGTCCAGCGGTACCGGGATTGGATCGAGGACCAGCGACTCCGCATCCCCACCCTCACCGATGATCACCTCAAGGAGACCGCCGACCAGCACCTTTCTCTGGCGACCACCGCCGCCGATCGAATGGAAGGTGGCCTGCGAAGGCTGCACGACGACGCCGAGGTCAGGCGTGCGTTCGAGCTGATGAACCGCGCCATGCACGAGCAACGGAACAAGCAGGAATGGATCCGGAACGGCGCCGCTCCGGCTGAACAGTACTGGCGCCCGTTCCAGATCGCCTTCATCCTGATGAACATCCGCGGTCTCGCCGACCCGGACGACTCTGAGCGCAACCTCGCGGACCTGCTCTGGTTCCCGACCGGTGGCGGCAAGACCGAGGCCTACCTGGGCCTGATCGGGTTCGCGATCCTGCTGCGCCGCATCAAGAACCCGCAGCACGGCGGCGTTTCCGTGCTCATGCGCTACACACTTCGCCTGCTCACGTTGCAGCAGTTCGAACGAGCGGCTGGGCTCATCTGCGCCCTCGAGCTGATCCGCAAGAGCGAACTACCCTCCAGTGCCGGGATCAGCCTCGGGCTATGGGTGGGACAGGCGGCGACGCCGAACAACCTCCAGGACGCCAAGACCGCCCTCGCCAAGCTGAAGAGGGGCGAGTCGCTCAACGAGAACAACCCCATGCAGCTGACACGCTGCCCCTGGTGCGGGACCCACCTCTCACCCAACGACTACTGGATCCAGCAGTTCCCACAGGCGCAGATGACCATCCGCTGCCCGAACACCACCTGTGAGTTCCACAGCGGTATTCCGGCCCACGTCGTGGATTCGGAGGTCTATGCGGTTCGCCCCTCGCTGGTGATCGGGACCGTGGACAAGTTCGCGATGATGGCGTGGCGGGCGGAGGCACAGTCCCTCTTCTCGGTCGATGGAGCGCATCCGAAACCGGATCTGATCGTTCAGGACGAGTTGCACTTGATCAGCGGGCCGCTGGGCACCATGGTCGGGCTCTACGAGACCGCGGTCGACGCCGCGTGCACGGACGAGGGCAGTCACCGCCCCAAGCTGATCGCCTCAACCGCCACCATTCGCCGGGCGACCGCTCAGATGGCGAGCGTCTTCGACCGCGAGGCGCGGCAGTTCCCGCCACCGGGCCTCGACTCCGGTGACTCCTTCTTCTCCACAGACGCCGACCCGGAAAACACCGGAACCCGGCAGTACGTCGGGGTGATGGCCCAGGGCGTCACGCACACCTACCTGATGGTCCGCACCTATGCTGCGCTGCTTCAGGCCGCGGCCGACCTGGATGCCCCCGATGAGGTGCGCGATGCCTACTGGACGCTGATGGGCTACTTCAACAGCCTGCGAGTGCTCGGCGGCGCGGCCATGCAGGTGACCGATGACGTGCCCGCGCAGATGCAGGTCATCGCGAACCGGCACGGCACGACGGAGCGAGATCCGGGAGAGCCGTCCGAACTCACGTCCCGAATCGCCTCCTCCGACATCCCCGAACGGCTCATGCAACTCGGCTGGGCTTACGGCAGCCAGAACGAACCACTGAACGTCGTGCTCGCCACCAATATGATCTCGGTCGGCCTCGACGTCGACCGACTCGGGCTGATGGCGGTGATGGGGCAGCCACAGGCCACGGCGGAGTACATCCAGGCGACCAGCCGCGTCGGGCGCCGCAATCCGGGCCTGGTCGTGGTGATCTACAACTCCACCCGGTCCCGCGACCTGTCCCACTACGAGTCCTTCTCGACCTACCACCGGGGTTTGTACCGCCAGGTGGAGCCGAACAGCGCCACACCGTTCTCGCCACGCGCCAGGGACCGCGGCCTGCACGGCTGTCTGGTCGCCTACGCCCGGAACACCGAGCCGAAACTCTCGGCCGACATCGCCGCGGCGTTGGTCTCGACGACGCCGGACGTCCTGGATCCGGTCGTCCAGCGAATCCTGGAGCGCGCTCAACGGGTCGCACCCGAACAGGTCAGCGCGACCGAGGCGCAGTTGCGGCAGCTCGTTCACGCGTGGGCAGAAGCTGGTCAGCACGGCAACCTCAAGTACGCCGGGTGGCTCAACGGCGCCGGGGCGCTTCTGGGCCAGGCCGACAGCACGCTCACCGACACAAACAGTCCGCCAGCATTCCCCGTCGAGGGCGCACCCTGGGCGACCCTAACCAGCCTTCGGGATGTCGATGCGGTCAGCAGCTTCTACGAGATCTCCGAGAAGGGGTGACTCCTGTGGCCAGAATTCTGGGTGAGTCTCGACGTTCCCAGCTGATCGGCACCTTCGGTGTCGGCGCGATGTTCCCAGCGCCGGAACAGAGCCTGATGATCTGCGGGATCGACCATTGGCATCCCGATCACTGCCCGGAGATCGCTGAACCGCGGCTGGCGAAGAGCCTCGGAGTGTCGCTCCTGCGTAGCCCGTCGGCCGGCCGCAGCAAGGGCGGCGACATCCCGGTCGTCCGTTTCCCCCGCTACTACTTCTGCCCGGAATGCCGCCGACTCGATGTGTGGAAGCACTTCGACACGACCCAGAAGAGTCCGCGCTGCCCCGACGACAATCATGTCGTGGTGCCGTCACGTTTCGTGGTCGCGTGCAAGTTCGGCCACATCTCCGACTTCCCCTACTACCAGTGGGCGCACTCCCCGAACCAGCAGCATGTCGGTGGGAAGGCCAGCCTGAGCCTGGTCACCAAGGGCGAAACGTCCTCCCTGTCCGACATCGAGGTCCGCTGCTCGTGCGGGGCCAGTCGGACCATGGACGGATCGTTCTCCCCCAAAGCGCTTGTTGGCATCCATTGGTGCGAGGGCAAACGGCCATGGCTGCCAGGGGCGGCCGACGAGACCTGCAAAGAGATCCCGCGAACACTCCAGCGAGGCAGTTCCAGCACCTGGTTCGGCAATCTCCGATCCGCCATCTCCATCCCGCCATGGTCGGAGGTGCACACGAAGATCAAGATGTCGTGGGCCTGGCTCAAGGGCTTGGACGATGCGACGCTGAGCGCTGTCTTCGCCCAGAGCGACTGGATTCCGCCGGGAAGCCACTGGACCGTGGAGAAGCTCGTCGAGATCGTCACCGACATCAGGAACGGCGAACCCCTCGACGAGGAGAAGCTCCGCGCTCAGGAGTACGACGCGATCCGGTCCGGCCACCCGGAAAAGGACCCCTCGGACCAGTTCGTCTGCAATCGGGTCGAACTGCCGACCGGGTCCGAGCTCGCGTCCTTCGTGGAGGAGGTCCGCGAGGTCAGCCGGCTGCGCGAGGTCACGGCCTTGACATCCTTCAGCCGCCTTTTCCCCACCGGCGAGAGCGACGCGACCGCCGCGAACCTCTCCGCGGCACCGATCGACTGGCTGCCGGCGGTGGAGGTGTTCGGCGAGGGCATCTTCGTGAAGCTGGACGAGGGCAGAGTCACGGACTGGACGGCGCGCGCTTTCGCACAGAGGCGTACCGGGCTGATCCGCGGGGCCGCCGCGACGTCGTTCTACCGTCCGACGGTCTCGGCGCGGCTGTTGCTGGTGCATTCGTTCGCCCACGCACTGATGAACGAACTCAGCATGGACGCCGGCTACCCGGTGGCCTCGCTCCGGGAGCGGATCTATGCCGCCGACGGGCAGGCCGGAGTCCTCATCTACACCGCCACCGCCGACTCCGCAGGCAGCCTCGGCGGACTCTGCGCCCAGAGCGAACCCGGACGACTGACCGACGTCATCCGCAACGCCATGCAGCGAGCGCTGTGGTGCACGTCCGACCCGGTTTGCATCGAATCGCAAGGGACGGGCATCGACAACCTCAATCTCGCCGCCTGCCACGCCTGCCTGCTTGTCCCGGAGACCAGCTGCGAACATCGCAACACGCTCCTCGATCGAGCTCTGCTCATCGGCGTCCCGAGCGACCCCCGAGCAGGCTTCTTCAGCGGGTTGACCCAGATGTGACCGAGTCCTGGGCGAGCTCCCCCGGAACCAGGGCGAGCATGAAGTCGAACCGCCGCAGGGACACCGGCCCCGAACTCGCGGTCCGTCGGCTCCTGCACGCCCGAGGGCTGCGCTATCGCGTGGACGAACCGCTCGACTTCGACCGACGCCGCCGGGCAGACATCGTCTTCACCAGGGCACGCCTGATCGTCTTCATCGACGGCTGCTTCTGGCACGGCTGCGAGCAGCACTACACGGTCCCGGCCACCCACCCGGAGTTCTGGGCGGAGAAGCGGGCCAAGAACATGGCCCGTGACGCCGAAACCACCGAACGGCTCCGGGCGGAGGGCTGGAACGTCGTGCGCTTCTGGGAACACGAGACTACCCAAGCCATCGCCGACGCCATTGCCGATGCCTACATCCGCCTGCGGAATCCGCGATCGAGCGAGGAGACGAACCCCGAATGAACCGAACCATCACCGTCCACGAGATCCTCAGGTACACCAAACCCCGGGCCATCGATCGGCTCTCCCACCCGTATCGGAACTACTGGGGCATTCAGCGGGATCCAGCCGATCCCGAAGCAGCCAACGTGCTCCAGGAGGCCGGCATCAACGCCCCTCGACTCGTCTCTGCTCCGGACGGACAGCGACTGCCCCTGCTCTCGCTGCGGTCAACACCGATCAAGTCCGGAACGGTGGAGACGCCCTGGCACGACGACTATCGGATGGGCGCGGGGAAGATCCGCTACTACGGCGACCACAAGGTCACCAGTCGGGTTCCGCTCGGGGAGACCACGGGCAACAGGCGGCTGCTCGACGTCTGGGCGAAGCACCGTAGTGGTTCTGCCTCGGTCCGCGCCGGCGCACCACCCGCCCTGGTGTTCCGCACAGTCACCGTCGAGACGCCCCAAGGCGCGCGCGAAAAGGGGTTCATCGAGTTCTGCGGACTCGTCGTCATCGAGGACGTCCAGGAAGTGATCCTCGAGGATCCGACCACGGGGCGCGCCTTCCCGAACTACGTCGCCGACCTCGCCGTGCTGTCCCTGGAGGAGGATCGCTTCGACTGGCGGTGGGTGGACGCCCGCCGCAAGCCCTGGCTTTCGGCTGAAGCGACGCTTCAGTTTGCTCCAGGATCATGGCGCGAATGGATCGCCGATGGTGCGGCATCCCTGCGCAGCGTTCGACGGCTCGAGGCAACCAAGTTCCTCGCCCGCACGAACAACCTGGACCGCGGTGCGCCGGATCCGATAACCCCGGGCCAAAGCCGAGCCCTCGCGGCGCCAGTCTCCCTCTTGGCTAGGCTGGCACGAGACGACAACGACGAATCCAGCCTAGAACAGCACTTCAGGGCCGCATTCTCGACCCTTCTTCATCAGATGGGCGCGTCAAGTGGGGTAACCCCCGAGAAGGCTGGCGACGTCGTTCGCGACAGTGGACGGCAATCCGTGGGACCTTGACCCCCAGGTGCGTTTGCATGGCTGTCGACCAGATTTTGTCCTGACCTCGCCCCACGTCGGGTCTCCCGTAGCCATCTTCACTGACGGCTATGAGTATCACGCCTCCCCGAGCTGCAATCGCTTGGCGGATGATGCAAGGAAGCGGGCCGATCTGCGCGCCCATGGGATCGAGGTGATCGCGGTGACCTACTCCGATCTGAAGCGATTCGTCGGTCACAAAGGCGTTCCGCAACCGCGGTGGTACGTGCCAATGCTTGCAGCGGTGTTCAAGAATCACTTCGGCTACGACGTACGGGCTTTGCAGACGCTACTCGGCGGGCCATTCGCCTGGCTTGAAGAGTGGATGCGCAACCCCAGGTCATCGGCTGCAACTGGAT
>NZ_JBDHZL010000045.1:0-19249 GCF_039811905.1 Nigerium sp.
GCCAGGGCGCCGCGGCCACGTCGACCCGGCAGATCGCGGAGGCCTGCGGCATCGCCGAGGGCACGATCTTCCGCGTCTTCGACTCGAAGCAAGACCTCGTCAACGAGGTCATCACGGCCGAGCTCGCCATCGAACCCGTCCTCGCGCGGCTGGCCGCGCTGGAGGCGTCCGAAGATTTCGAAACCGCCGTGGCGGCCGCGATCGGGCTGCTTCAACGGCGCGCGCTCATCGCCCGCTCTCCGTTGCTGCTGCAGCATCCGCCGGCCGGGCCGAATGCGGGCGCGAAACCGTGCCCGCGTCCCCACCCGAAAGAGGTGAACCGGCGTATCATCACCGCGCTGCAGGAGTTCCTGACGCCGTTTGCCGGACGCCTCTCCGTCACCCCGCAGGCCGCCGCCGGCGCCCTGCTCGCCCTGAGCTTCGGCTCCTCGTTCCCCGACCCGCCGACCGAACCCGCCCAGGTCACCCGCCTCCTCCTCCACGGAATCGCCAAGGACACCGCATGCTGATCAAACTCCTGCGCCGCTACCTGGCCCCCTACCGGGGCCACATCGCGATGATCGTGCTGTTTCAGCTCATCGCGACGGCGGCCTCCCTCTATCTGCCCACGCTGAACGCGCGGATCATCGACGAGGGCGTCGCCAAGGGCGACACCGCGGCGATCACCTCGCTCGGCGCCCTCATGCTCGCCGTCACCCTGGCCCAGATCGTCGGCCAGGCGACCGCCATCTACTTCGGCGCCCGCACGGCCATGGGCTTCGGGCGCGACGTCCGCGCGGCGATCTTCGACCGCGTCCTCTCGTTCAGCACCCGCGAGGTGAACCAGTTCGGGGCGCCGTCGCTGATCACGCGCAACACGAACGACGTCCAACAGGTGCAGCAGCTCGTCATGATGACCGCGTTCATGATCGTCCAGGCGCCGATCATGATGATCGGCGGCGTGATCATGGCCCTGCGCGAAGACGTCGGGCTGTCGTGGCTCATCGTCGTCGCCGCCGGCGTGATGGGCGTCATCATCGTGACGATCCTGCTGCAGGCGCTGCCACTGTTCCGGGCGATGCAGCGGCGGATCGACACGCTGAACCGGGTGCTCCGCGAGCAGATCAGCGGCCTGCGGGTGATCCGCGCGTTCGTGCGTGAGCCGTTCGAGCAGGAGCGCTTCGCGAAGGCGAACGCCGACGTCACCGACGTCTCGTTGCGGGTCGGACGCCGCATGCTCACCTTCTTCCCGGTCGTCCAGCTCGTGATCGCGGCGTCCAGCGTCGGCGTGATGTGGTTCGGCGGCCTGCGCGTCGACGCGGGCCAGATGCAGATCGGCCAGCTCACCGCGTTCCTGCAGTACCTCATCCAGATCCTGATGAGCGTGATGATGTCGACGATGATGCTGATGATCGCCCCGCGCGCCCAGGTGTGCGCGGCGCGCATCGAGGAGGTGCTGGGGACGGATTCGTCCGTCGTGCCGCCCCTGCGGCCGGTCCGCGACGTCGTCGACCACGGCTCCGTGCGGTTCGAGGACGTGACGTTCGCCTACCCCGGCGCCGAGGCCCCCGTGCTGTCGAACATCTCGTTCGCGGTCGCGCCGGGCACCACGACGGCGCTCATCGGGTCGACCGGCTCGGGCAAGACGACGCTGATCAACCTGATCCCGCGGCTGTTCGACGCGACCGAGGGCCACGTGCTGGTCGACGGCGTCGACGTCCGCGACCTCCACCCCGAGGTGTTGTGGAACACCATCGGCCTGGTCCCCCAGAAGCCGTACCTGTTCACCGGCACGGTGGCGTCCAACCTGCGCTACGGCAACCCGGACGCCTCCGACGACGAGCTCTGGCACGCCCTCGAGGTCGCGCAGGCGCGCGACTTCGTGGAGCGCATGCCCGGCCAACTGGACGCCCCGATCGCCCAGGGCGGCACGAACGTCTCGGGCGGCCAGCGGCAGCGGCTCTCGATCGCGCGGGCGCTGGTGCGGCGTCCGGACGTCTACGTCTTCGACGACAGCTTCTCCGCGCTCGACGTCGCCACGGACGCCCGCCTGCGGGCCGCCCTGCGGCCCGAGACCGCGGACGCCGCCGTCGTGATCGTCGGGCAGCGGGTCGCGACGATCCGCAACGCCGACCAGATCGTCGTCCTCGACGACGGCCGCATCGAGGGCATCGGCACCCACGAATACCTGCTCGCGACCTGCCCGACGTACGTCGAGATCGTCGAGTCCCAGTTCAAGGCGGAGGAAGTCGCATGAGCGCCCCCCAGAACACCGACAGCGCCCCCGGCACGCAGCCCGGGTCCGGCGCCGAGACCGACCGCGTCACGGACGCCCCCGAGCGGCCCAAGCACGGGCCGCAAGTCCGCGGGCACGGCCCGGGCGCCCAGGGCCCGGTCGAGAAGGCGATCAACTTCGGGCCGTCGCTGCGGCGCCTGCTCGGACGCCTGCGTCCCGAGCGCGGCAAGATCGTCGTCGTCTTCGTGCTCACGATCGTCGCCGTGCTCGCCAACGTGCTCGGCCCGAAGGTCATCGGCGAGATGACGAACCTGCTGTTCGCCGGGCTCATCGGCAAGAACCTGCCGGCCGGCGTCCCGATCGAGCGGATCATCGCGGGCCTGCGCGCCCAGGGGCAGGGGACGTTCGCCGACATGCTGTCCGGCATGCAGGTGACCCCCGGCGTGGGCGTCGACTGGGGCGCCGTCGGCCGCGTCGGCCTCATCGCCCTCGGGCTGGCGGTCGTCGGCGGGCTGTTCATGTGGGCGTCCGGGTGGCTGCTGAACGACGTCGTGCAGGCGACCGTCTACCGCATGCGCCGCGACGTCGAGACCAAGCTCGACCGCCTGCCGCTGGCCTACTTCGACCGGCAGCCCCGCGGCGAACTGCTGAGCCGCGTCACCAACGACATCGACAACATCGCGCAGTCGCTGCAGCAGACGCTCAGCCAACTGCTGACGAACCTGCTGACGCTCGTCGGCGTCCTCGTGATGATGCTGTGGGTGTCGCCGATCCTCGCGGTGATCGCGCTGATCGCCGTGCCGATCTCCCTGGTCGCGGCCATGCTCATCGGACGCCGCGCGCAGGCCCGGTTCGCCGAGATGTGGAAGTCCACCGGCGACCTGAACGCCCAGATCGAGGAGGCCTACACCGGCCACGCGCTCGTGAAGGTGTTCGGGCGCAGCAAGGAGGTCGAGGCGTCCTTCCAGCGCGACAACGACCGGCTGTACTCGTCGTCGTTCTCGGCGCAGTTCATCTCAGGCCTGATGATGCCGGTGATGTTCTTCATCGGAAACCTCACCTACGTCGCGGTCGCGGTGGTCGGCGGCCTGCGCGTCGCGACCGGCCAGATGAGCCTCGGCGACGTGCAGGCGTTCATCCAGTACTCCCGGATGTTCACGCAGCCGATCACGCAGGTGGCGTCCATGGCGAACCTGCTGCAGTCGGGCGTCGCGTCGGCGGAGCGCGTCTTCCAGGTGCTGGACGCCGACGAGCAGACCCCGGAGGCCGACGGCGTCCTGCCCAGCCCGGTGCGCGGGCGGGTCGCGTTCGAGGACGTCTCGTTCAGCTACGTCCCCGAGAAGCCGCTCATCGAGCACCTCGACCTGGTGGCCGAGCCGGGCGCGACCGTCGCGATCGTCGGGCCGACCGGCGCCGGCAAGACGACGCTGGTGAACCTGCTCATGCGCTTCTACGAGGTGAACGCGGGCCGGATCACGCTCGACGGCGTCGACATCGC
Source organism: Nigerium sp. (assembly GCF_039811905.1). Lineage (NCBI taxonomy): Bacteria > Bacillati > Actinomycetota > Actinomycetes > Propionibacteriales > Propionibacteriaceae > Nigerium > Nigerium sp. Next base: position 3,714 of record NZ_JBDHZL010000045.1, read on the forward strand.
GTCCGTCCCGCGGGCCGACCTGCGCGGCAAGCTCGGCATGGTGCTGCAGGACACGTGGCTGTTCCACGGGACGATCGCCGACAACATCCGCTACGGACGCCTCGACGCCACCGACGACGAGCTGCGCGCCGCGGCGACGGCGACGTACGTGGACCGCTTCGTCCGGTCGCTGCCCCAGGGCTACGACACGGTCATCGACGAGGAGGGCTCGAACGTCTCCGCCGGCGAGAAGCAGCTCATCACGATCGCCCGGGCGTTCCTGGCCGACCCGTCCCTGCTCGTGCTCGACGAGGCGACGAGCTCGGTCGACACGCGCACCGAGCTGCTGCTCCAGCGCGCGATGGCCGCGCTGCGCACCGACCGGACCAGCTTCGTCATCGCCCACCGGCTCTCCACCATCAGGGACGCCGACACGATCCTCGTCATGGAGAACGGCTCCATCGTCGAGCAGGGCGACCACGACGAGCTGATGGCCGCGCAGGGCGCCTACTACCGGCTGTACCAGTCGCAGTTCCGGGCCGAGCAGGCCGAGGCCGACCCGGCGCCGGCCGGCGGGCACAGCTAGACCGACGCTTGGGGCGCGGCGTCCTCGGTGTCGGGGATGTCGTCCCAGGCGCGCCCGTCCCACCAGACGCGCCGCCCCTCCACGTCGTACCAGCCGGGCGCGAGCCCGGCGCGGGCGACGGGGGCGGCGTCCCCGGGCCGCGTGACGCGCGGGCCGACCTCGACGGCGCGGCGCCGCGACGGCCACAAAAGACCGACGAGCGTCGCGAGCCCACCGGCGGCGAGCACCATGAGGCCCCAGTCGGGCCGGGCGACCGCACCTTGGGCGTCCGCGCCGAGGGGCCGCAGGCTGCGGCCGTCCCACACCATCATCCAGCCGCCCAGCGTCATGACCAGCGAGGTGAGCGCGGCCAGCGGCGACACCGCGCGCACCACCAGGTGCGCCCGCGAGCGCCGAGCGAACCAGAGCCCCACCGCGAGCGCGAGCACGAGGCCCGCCCCGACGCTCTGCACGATCCGGTACGGCTGCAGGGCCAGGTCGGCGTCGAGCGAGCGGAGTTGGCCGCCGGCGTCCGCGACGAACCACGGCCCCCAGGCGCCCACGCCGAGCGCGACCGCCCCGACGGCGAGCAGCGCGGCGCTGACGGTGCTGGTGAAGCGTTCCTCGATCACGCGTCGATCGTACCCAGGCCGACGTTCGGCCCAGCTCCCCACCGCTCGTGTAACAGTCGCGAGAATTGGCCGAGAGGGATTGTCAGTGCCCTCCCCATCGGTCAGAGTTAGCGCACCAAAAACACCGTTGGGAGCATTGCCATGTCTGACAAGACCCCCGTCGCCAGCGCGGACGGGACGACGGGCCAGCCTGAACTCAAGCGGGTCATGGGCCCGGGCCTGCTGCTGTTGTTCATCGTCGGCGACATCCTGGGCACGGGCATCTATGCCCTGACCGGCACCATCGCGAAGGAGGTCGGCGGCGCGGTCTGGCTGCCCTTCCTGCTGGCGTTCGCCGTCGCGCTCATGACCGCGTTCGCCTACCTCGAACTGGTGACCAAGTACCCCGAGGCCGGCGGCGCCGCGGTCTACACGCACAAGGCGTACGGCATCGGCTTCCTGACGTTCATGGTCGCGTTCACCGTCATGTGTTCCGGCATCACGTCGGCATCGACGGCGTCCCGGGCGTTCTCGGAGAACTTCTTGAAGGGCTTCCACCTGCCCTCGAACGAGGGCACGATCACGATGCTCGGCATCGGCTTCATCCTGCTCGTGATGGCCATCAACCTGTGGGGCGTGGGCGAGTCGGTCAAGCTGAACGTCGTCCTGACGCTGATCGAGCTGACGGGTCTGCTGATCGTCATCTTCGTCGGGTTCATGGCCATGGCCGAGGGCAAGGCCGACTTCTCGCGCACGATGATCTTCGAGAGCCAGAGCGACAAGAGCTGGTTCCTCGCGGTCTCGGCGGCGACGTCGGTCGCATTCTTCGCGATGGTCGGCTTCGAGGACTCGGTGAACATGGCCGAGGAGACGAAGGACCCCTCGCGCATCTTCCCCAAGATCATGCTCACCGGCCTCATGATCACCGGCGTCATCTACGTGCTCGTCTCGCTCACCGCCGTCGCGATCGTGCCGATCGGCGATCTCACGGCCGCGAAGGCGACGCCGCTGCTGACGGTCGTCCAGATGGGCGCGCCGGGGCTGCCGTTCGGGGCGATCTTCCCGTTCATCTCGATGTTCGCGGTCGCGAACACCGCGCTGATCAACATGATGATGGGCTCCCGCCTGCTGTACGGCATGGCGCGGACCAAGGTGCTGCCGCCGTGCTTCGGCTGGGTGCTGCCGGGCCGCCGGACGCCGTGGTTCTCGATCGTGTTCACCACCCTCATCGCGGTGGCCCTGATCACCTTCGTCGGCCAGGTCTCCGAGCTGGGCGGCACGACGGCCCTGCTGCTGCTGGCCGTCTTCACCCTGACGAACATCGCCGTCTTGATCCTGCGGAAGGACAAGGTCGAGCACGACCACTTCCGGGCACCGACCTGGATCCCGATCCTCGGCGCCCTGTGCACCTTCTATCTCGTCGGCCCGTGGACGGGCCGGGCCACCGTGCAGTTCCAGATCGCCCTCGTGCTCATCGGCATCGGTGCGGTGCTGGGCGTGATCATGTTCTTCGTCAACAAGGCCATCTACCACCGGGCGACGAAGTTCGACGACATCGCCGCGATGGACGAAGGCGATGGTCCGCTGAACTGAGTCCCTGCGGCGTCCGGTGGGCCCTGCTCATCGGCCCCGGACGGCCACGGTCCTTCCGGGGTTCCGCCCCAGGGACGCCCGTCCGCTGGGGCGCTCCCTGTCCTCTGGGACGCCCGCCGCCGCGCGGGACGCCTACCCCACCGCCCAACCGGACGCCGCCCGCCTCGCGCGGGCGGCGTCCTGGCGTGGTGGGCTCGCCACGACCCTGACTGGCGCGTCCTCGGCGCGGCGCGCCGGGGGCGTCCCGCTCGGGGTTCGGGATTGGGAACGAGCCAGTCAGGGTCCTGGAGGAGACCGGTCGTAAGACCGGACGCCGGGCGCATCGCGCCGGACGCATCGCACGCCCAGGGGTGTGGGTCGCCACGCGCATGGGACGCCACGCGTTGGGACCCCACGACGTGTGCACGCCCGCCCAGCGGCACGTGCATGTCCGCCCAGGGGCGTGTGACGTTGTCCACCTCCCAGGGTGGAAAACGTCAGGTAGAAACGCCCACGGTGTCCCGATTTCTGGGGACCCTAGAAGGGCCGGAGGCTCAACTCGTGGTTCACCTGCTCCCAGATTGCGCGGCAGGCGTCGGGGCCGCAGGCATCCAAGAGAGACAAGATTTCCTCGGCATGCAATTCAACGCATGATCGGGCTGGCCGGTAGAGCCAGGCGCGACCGTCGAGGGTTCGGTGGGCGAGTCCCTTCTTGGCTAGGCGATCCAACACGGTCATGACCGTCGTGTACGCCAAATCGCGCTCAGCGGCGATCTGCTCGTGGACGTCGCGCACCGACAGCGGTTCGTCTCGCCGCCACAACACCGTCATCACCTGGTGCTCCAGGTCCCCCAGCAGGGCCATGGCGACATCCTAAACACGTTTCTGGCGATCTACGACAAGGCGTAGTACATTCCGCCCCATGAACGCGGAAACCGTTGCCCGATGGCAATTCGGCATCACAACGGTCTACCACTACTTCTTCGTACCGGTCACGATCTCCCTCTCCTTGCTCGTGGCCGTGATGCAGACCAGGTGGGTCCAGACCGGTAATGAGAGATTCCTGCGCCTCACCAAGTTCTTCGGCAAGTTGTTCCTCATCAACTTCGCGATGGGCGTGGTGACCGGCATCGTGCAGGAGTTCCAGTTCGGCATGAACTGGAGCGAGTATTCCCGGTTCGTCGGCGACATCTTCGGGGCGCCGCTGGCGCTGGAGGCCCTGCTGGCCTTCTTCCTCGAGTCGACCTTCCTGGGACTGTGGATCTTCGGGTGGGACAAGTTGCCCCAGAAGGTCCACCTGGCCACCATCTGGGCGGCGTCGATCGGCACGATGCTGAGCGCGATCTTCATCCTCGCCGCGAACAGCTGGATGCAGAACCCGGTCGGCTCCACCTACAACCCGCTGACCGACCGCGCCGAGCTCACCGACTTCGGCGCGCTGTTCACCAACCCGGTCTTCCTCGCGACCTTCCCGCACACCATCTCGGCGGCCTACCTGACCGGCGGCGGGTTCGTGCTCGCCGTCGCCGGCTACCACCTGGCGAAGCTCGCCAAGCGCCGCGACTCCTGGACCGAGCGGGAGAAGTCGGACGCCTCCGCCTTCCGCTGGGCCACCCGCTTCGGCGCCTGGGTGCTGCTGGCGTCGGGCGCCGTCGTGGTGCTGTCCGGCGACTTCCAGGGCAAGGTCATGTACCAGGTGCAGCCGATGAAGATGGCGGCGGCCGAGGCCCTCTACGAGAGCGAGGGCGGCCACGGCAACGACCCGGCGATGTTCTCGCTGCTCACGATCGGCTCGCTCGACGGCCGCAGCGAGGTCTGGTCGCTGAAGGTGCCGTACGTGCTCGGCTTCCTCGCCACCGGCGACCCGTTCGGCGAAGTCAAGGGCATCAACAACCTCGAGGCGGGCTACCACCGCGGCGAGCTGGTGAACCCGAACAACGCCCTCCAGCAGGCCTACCAGCAGAAGCTGCAGGCGGTCGGCGTCAACAACTGGCACCCGAACATCCCGATCAGCTACTGGAGCTTCCGCATCATGATGACGCTCGGCTTCATCGCGATCGCGGTCGCGCTGTACACGCTGTTCGTGACCCGCAAGGAGCACCTGCCGAAGGACGGCGCGATCTGGCGCCTCCTGCTCTTCGCCGCCGTGCTCAGCCCGCTGTTCGGCAACTCCTTCGGCTGGATCTTCACCGAGATGGGCCGCCAGCCGTGGATCGTGGCCGGCGTCCTGCCCACCGCGGCGTCCGTGTCGCCGGGCGTCGGCTGGGGAGAGGTGCTCTTCAGCCTCATCGGCTACACGCTGATCTACGGCGCCCTCGCGGTCGTCGAGATCGGGCTGCTCATCAAGTACATCGAACCGGGCCTGCCCGACGTCGAGACCCCCGAGGTCAAGGACGCCGACGAGCCCCTGTCCTTCGCCTACTGAGAAAGGAGCGACACACCATGATTCCTCTCGCAGTAGACGCCACGCCGCTGCAGGTGACGTGGTTCATCCTGATCGCGGTGCTGTGGATCGGCTACCTCGTGCTCGAGGGCTTCGACTACGGCGTCGGCATGCTGATCCCGTTCCTCGGCCGCAACGAGACCGAGAAGCGGGTCATCGTCAACACCATCGGGCCCGTCTGGGACGGCAACGAGGTCTGGCTGCTGACCGCGGGCGGCGCGACGTTCGCCGCCTTCCCCGGCTGGTACGCCACCCTGTTCTCGGGGCTGTACATCCCGCTGTTCCTGATCCTGTTCGGCCTCATCATCCGGGGCGTGTCGTTCGAGTACCGGGCCAAGCGGCCCGAGACCCACTGGCGCCGCGCCTTCGACCGGATGGCCTGCATCGGGTCGTTCCTCGTGCCGCTCCTGTTCGGCGTCGCGTTCGCGAACTTCGTGATCGGCCTGCCGGTGGAGATGTCGACCGTGAACCCGTCGCTCCACGTCGTCACCACCGGCACCCTGGGCCTGCTCAGCCCGTTCGGGCTGCTCGGGGGCGTCGTGCTGGTCGTGCTGTTCCTGTTCCACGGCGCCAACTACCTGGCACTCAAGACGAAGGGCGAGGTGCACGCCCGGGCCCGCTCGTTCAGCCTGAAGGTGGGCGTGCTCGCGATCCTCGGCGGGGCCGTGTTCCTGCTCTGGTCGAACCTCGCCTACGGCACGGGCGTCATCGGCTGGCTGCTGATGCTGCTCGCCGCCGCCGGGCTGGTCGTCAGTTGGCTGATGGGCCGGGCGGGTCGCGACGGCTGGGCGTTCATCGCCACCGCCGCCACGATCCTGTTCGTCGCGGTCGGCATCTTCGTCCGGATGTTCCCGGCCATGGGCTTCGACAACACCGCGGTGCCCGGCACCCCGCTCGACATCACGACGGCGTCCAGCTCGGAGCTCACGCTGACGATCATGGCGGTCGCCGCCGGCATCTTCGTCCCGATCGTCCTGGCGTACACCGCCTGGGCGTACTGGGTGAATCGCCGCCGGATCAGCGAGGTCAACATCCCGACCGACGCCCCCGAGCCCGCGGCGGTCTGATGGCGGACGCCACCGCAACCTCGGCGCACGGGGCCCCTGAACTTCAGGGGCCCCGTGCTCGTCGTTCCCGCCGGGGCAGCCCGCAGGCCCGCCGGTCGCGGGGGCCGATCGACCCGAGGCTCCTCCGGCGGGCGTCCGCGACGCGGTGGTACCTCGCGGCGGCCGTCGCTGTCGGCTGCGCGACCGCCGCCCTCACCCTGGTGCAGGCGTGGGTGCTCGCCCACGCGATCGCCGCGATCTTCGGCGGCGACTGGACGCCCCTCGCGGGGGCGGTCGGCGTCCTGGCGGCCGTGTTCGCGGCGAAGGCCGCGCTGTCGTGGCTCAACGACACGCTCGCGCAGCGGGCGTCGGCGTCCGTGAAGAGCCAACTGCGGGCGGACATCCTGGCCGCTCGCCTCGCCCGCCCCCTCGACTCCGGGGCGACCGGCGGCGGCCTGATCACGCTCGTCACGCAGGGCCTGGACGCCCTCGACGGCTTCTACAGCAAGTACCTCCCCCAGCTCATGCTCGCGGTGACCGTGCCCGTGATCGTGGGCGTCGCGATCCTGACCGCCGACCTCACGTCGGCGATCATCGTCGCGCTGACGCTGCCGCTGATCCCGGTGTTCATGGCCCTCGTCGGCTGGACGACCGAGGCGCGCACGCGCAAGCGGTGGCGCGTCCAGACGCGCCTGGCGCACCACTTCTCCGACCTGGTCGCGGGCCTGCCCACCCTGCAGGTCTTCGGGCGGGCGCGGGCCCAGGCCGAGGGGCTGCGCCGCACCGAGGCCGCCCACCGCGCCGAGACGATGGCGACGCTGCGGATCTCGTTCCTCTCCGCGCTCGTGCTCGAGCTGCTGGCGACCCTGTCGGTCGCGCTCGTCGCGGTGACGGTCGGGTTCCGGGTCGTGTTCGGCGACCTCGACCTGGGCACCGCCCTGTTCGTCCTGATCCTGGCGCCCGAGGCGTACCTGCCGGTGCGGCAGGTCGGCGTCCACTACCACGACGCGGCCGACGGCATGGCCGCCGCCGAGTCCGCGTTCGCGCTGATCGACGCGGGCGTCCGGGAGGGCTCCGGAACGGACGCCGCGGCGGGGGCCCCGGCGGACGCCCCCGCGGACGCCGCGCGACCCGGGCCGGCGGCGTCCGGGCTGGTCGCGCGCGTGAGCGACCTCGGGCACACGTACCCGGGGGCGTCCGAACCGGCGGTGGCGGGGGTGTCGTTCGACGTGCGCCCCGGGGAGTTCGTGGCGCTGACCGGGCCGTCCGGCGGGGGCAAGACGACGGTGCTGAACGCGCTGCTCGGGTTCCTGACGCCCACCCGCGGCACCGCCGACCTGGACGCCGCCCGCGTCGCCTACGTCGGGCAGAACCCCGGGATGGTCCGGGGCGACATCGCCGCGAACGTGCGCCTCGGCGACCCGGACGCCCGCGACGACCGCGTCCGGGACGCCCTCGACCGCGCGGGCGGCCCTGACCTCGACCCGGCGCGCGGCGTCGGCGACGACGGGGAGGGGCTCTCGGCCGGCGAGCGACGGCGCGTCGCGACCGCGCGGGCGCTGCTGCGCATCGACGCCGGCGGCGCGGACGTCCTCGTGCTCGACGAGCCCACGGCCGGCCTGGACGCCGACGCCGAGGCCGCGCTGCTCGCGGGCGTCCGGGCGCTGGGGGTCGCGGCGATCGTGGTGAGCCACCGCCCGGCGGTGATCGGCGCGGCCGACCAGGTGGTCGAGATCGGCGTCCGGAGCGGCGAGGGGGACGCCTCGTGACCCGGACGCTCGCCCTCCTCCGCAGCCTCCTGGGCGCGATCGAGCACCCGCGCCGGCGGCTGGCGGGGGCGATCCTGCTCGCGGCCGCGGCGTCCGGGGCGTCGGTCGCCCTGATGGGCGTCTCGGCGTGGCTGCTCAGCCGCGCCGCCGAGCACCCGCCGGTGATGTACCTGACCGCGGGCGCGGTGGGCGTCCGGTTCTTCGGCATCTCGCGGGGGGCGTTCCGGTACGCGGAGCGGCTCGTCGGGCACGATCTGGCCCTGCGGATGCAGTCGGCCCTCCGGCTCGAGACCTACGCCGCCCTCGCCGGGACGACCCTCCTCGGGCGCCGCCGCGGCGACCTGCTCACCCGCGTGGTCGCGGACGTCGACGCGGTGCTGGACGTCGTCGTCCGGGTGGCGGTGCCCTTCGCCGCCGGCGGCGTGGTCGTCCTCGGGACGACGGTGCTGATCGGCGTCTACGAGCCCCTCACGGCGGCGGCCCTCCTGGCCACGTCGCTGCTCGCGGCCGTCGGCGCGCCCTGGCTGGCCAACCGCCTCTCCCGGGACGCCGACGCCGCGATCGCCCCGGCGCGCGGACGCCTCGCGGACGTCGTCCACGAGCTCGACCGGGCCGCCGCCGACGTGGTCGCCTACGGCGCCCAGGACGCCCTCCTCGCCGAGGCCCTCGACGCGGACGCCCGGCTTCGGGACGCCGAACAGCGCGCCGCCTGGGTCCGCGGCCTCGCCGCGGCGCTGCAGACGCTCGCGGCGGGAGCGGCCGTCCTGCTGGGGCTCTGGCTGGGCGCCCAGGCCCTGGCCGACGGACGCCTCGGGCGCACGATGCTCGCCGTCCTCGCCCTGGTGCCGCTCGCGCTGCACGAGGTGTTCGGCGACTTCGCCCGCGCCGCGCAGACCCTCACCCGGGCGCTCACGTCGCTCGGCCGGGTCTCCGCCGTGCTGGACGCCGAGCCCGTCGGTCGCGGCGACCTGGCCGCCGCGGCGTCCACGGGGCCGGCACGCCTCGTCGTCGAGGACGCCGCGATCGGCTGGCCCGGCGCGTCGCCCCTCGTCACGGGCCTGTCGTTCAGCGTCGGTCCGGGCGAGCGCGTCGCGCTCGTGGGGCCGTCGGGCGTCGGCAAGACCACGCTCGCCGCCACGCTGCTCGGCCTGATCCCCCCGCTGAGCGGCCGCGCGGAGGCGTCCGGGCGCGTCGGCTACCTCGCGCAGGACGCGCACGTCTTCTCCACGTCCGTCGCCGAGAACGTCAAGATCGGCAAGAGGGACGCCTCCGACGACGAGGTCGCCGCGGCGCTGGCCGCCGCGGGGCTCGCCCTCGATCCCGGACGCCTCGTCGGCGAGCTGGGCGCGCCGCTGTCGGGCGGGGAGGCCCGGCGGCTCGCGGCGTCCCGCGTGCTGGTGGGCGAGTTCGGGACGCTGATCCTCGACGAGCCGTCGGAGCACCTCGACGCGCAGACGGCGTCCGCGCTGCTGGACGACCTCTGGGCGTCCGCCGGCGACCGGCCCCTGCTCGCGATCACCCACGACCCGGACGTCATCGCCCGCTGCGACCGGGTCGTCCGGCTGGACGCCGCGCGGGAGGCGTCCGGACGCCGCTGAGCGGTCCCACCCCCGCGTTGGTGAGCCGGGCGCGGGGACGCCGCCGAGGCGTCCGGTCAGCCGACGGTGCGCGTCACGCGGCCGTCGGAGTCGGTGATCTCGCTGGGCACGACCCGCCAGGTCACGCCGGGCAGCCCCGGGACGCGGTATTCGCCCCGCACCGGACGCAGCGCCCCGACGAGGGCGTCCACGTCGGCGGGCGTCAGGGAGACGGTGCAGCTGATGCGGTCGTCCGCGAGCTCGGCCTCGGACTGCTCGCCGGGCAGCAACAGCAGCCCGGTGCCGTGGCCCTGGTAGATCACGGGATTGCCGAACGGCAGCCGCAGCGGGATCAGCCGGACGAGGCTCTCGACGCCGTTCGCGCCCTGCTCGATGACGATGCGGCCGTCGTCGCCGCGCAGTTCGAGGTGGTCGACGTACAGGGCGCCGCTGCTCGAGCCGTTCTCGCGCTGGTCGCGCTCGATGGCCGCGACGGCCTCCGAGAGGTCGGTCAGGCTGCCGCGGGCGGGATCGGTCGCGAGCTTGGGGCCGACCGTGGGGAAGGTGTCGGCGAGCATCTCCAGCAGGCGCGCGGTGTCCCAGCCCTGGACGGCCCGCAGCTCCCCGTCGGTGATGCCCACGAGCTGCAGGAAGTCGACCCGGCCCAGCGGCGTGGTGATCGAGCCGAGGTCGGGGTCGCGCGCCAGGGCGAGGGCGGTGAGCTGGGTGTCGCTGTCGAGCTGGATCGGGCCGTTGGCGTCCAGGTGATGGCCCGCGGCGAAGACGTTGCCGGTCGAGAAGACGTAGCGGGCGAGGTTCTGCATGAGGTTCATCGGCCACACGGGCGGCTCGGCGTCGGCGTCCGCGGCGGCCGGGTCGGCCAAGCGCAGGGTGAGCTCGAAGCCGTAGCCGCTGACCGCGTCGGACGCGACCGGCGCGACCGGCGTCCCGTCGAGGTCGCTGAAGCCGTAGCTGATGTAGTGCCAGTGCGGCTGCGGATCGTCGACGCGGTAGACGCTGACCCCGTCGAGCGGGTCGGGCCCGCCGAGGCTCGCACGCAGGATCGTGCCGTAGTGCAGGGGTTCGACGCCCGGGTAGACGCGCTCGCAGGCGTCGGAAATCGCGTCCCAGCCCGGGGTCTCATCGTTCGCGACGGGCTCGGCTCCCCCGCCGTCCCGGCGCCCGAAAAGGCGTCTGATGAGATCACCCATCGCACGAACCCCCCTGTTGTGGTCTTTGTCGCAACGACGGTACTGCCGGTATGGGTCACCGCCCGTTTCCGCCCTGTGGCTACGCTTGATGCATGGACGCTCGACCTCAGCCCGCGGGCAGCACCGCCCACGGCGACATCGCGATGAGCCGCTGGCTGGCCCGATTCATGGACGATCTCGTGACCATCCCCGGCACGAACATCGGTATCGGTTTCGACGCGGTGGTCGGGCTCATCCCGGGCATCGGGGACGCGCTCGGCACGAGCATGTCGGGGGCGATCATGGTGGACGCCGTCCGCCAGCGCGTGCCGCTGCCGGTGCTCGCGCGCATGGGCTGGAACCTGCTGGTCGACACCGGTCTGGGGTTCATCCCGGTGATCGGGGACGCCGCCGACGTCGCCCACCGCGCCAACCGGAAGAACTACCGGCTGCTCGAACGATGCGTCCGGGAGGGCCGGCACGTGGACGTCGACGTGCCGGGCTACGTCGTCCAGGCGGTCGCGATGGTGGTCGCGTTCATCGCCTGTTCCCTCGCGGCGGTCGTCCTGGCGATCTGGGGGCTGCTGCGCGTGATCGGGGTCATCGGCTGAGCGCCGGACCGCTGCGGGTCCGACGCCGGCCCCGGTGCCGGACCCGCAGCGGTGCCGGACCCGCAGCGGTGCCGCGCCGCCGGCCCGGGCTGTCGCGCCGACCGACGTGCCGGAGGCGGGCGTCCGGGCGCAGAATGGGCCCATGCTTGTTGCCTTTTCCGTGTCCGCCAGCGGCCGCCGCACCGACGATCACGTCGCGGACGCCGTCGCCGCCGCCGTGAAGATCGTCCGCGCATCCGGCCTACCGAACCGCACCGACTCGATGTTCACCACCATCGAGGGCACCTGGGACGAATGCATGGACGTGGTCAAGCGCGCCACCGAGGCGGTCGGCGAGTTCGGGACGCGCGTGTCGCTCGTGCTCAAGGCCGACATCCGCCCCGGCTACACCGGCGAGATGACCGCGAAGCTCGACCGCCTGGAGAGCCACCTGCGGTGACGTTCACCCTCGAACCGCTCACCCACGCCGACGTCCCCTACTACGTCCGCTCGCACCTGGAGATGACGATCCAGACGTACGCGCACCTCGTCTCGCCGCTGTTCGCGGCGTCCCGATGGGCCGAGCGGGCCGCGCGGGAGGCGTCCACGCATGACGAGATCGACGACGCGGACGCCGCCCTCGCGGCCGGCCGCGACCCGTTCCGGCGGCACTGGGTCGCGAAGAACGAACGGGGCGGGATCGTGGGGGTGATGGCGTCCGGGCGCGGCGTCGAGGAGTGGGAGCCGGACGCCGCGGCCGACCTGTGGAGGCCGCCCGAGGCCACGTGGGCCCTGGCGCACCTGTACACGTCGGTCGGCGTCCACGGGTCGGGGCTCGCGCAGCGGATGCTGCGGGCCGGGCTGCCGTCCGGGGAGGCGGCGTACCTGTGGTGCTACATGGAGAACCCGCGGGCGCTCGCGTTCTACGCCCGCAACGGCTTCGCGCCCGACGGGCTGGAGGTGTTGTGCGGGCCCGAGTGGGGCGACCGGGTCATCGCCCGTCTGGTGCGCCCGGCGGCGTGACGGCGGGGTTCTGCCTGCCGAGCGCCTGGCCCGGCGTCGAGACCGCCGGGTCGGATGTCGAGACCGTCGGGTCGGGCGTCGCGACCGTCGGGTCGGGCGTCGGCGGGCGGTCGTAGGCGACGATGCGCATCGTCGGCAGCGGCCGCGGGACGCCCTTCGTGAGCGCCGGGTCGGCCGCCCCCTCCGCCGCCGCGAGCACGTCGGCGACGAAGGCGGCCACCGTGGGCTCGTCGACGGGGTCGATGCGGTACGACGGCTGCTCCACCGGGGCTCCGGGGCCCAGCATGCTGACGTAGGGGGTCGTGGCGGTCGGCGTCCGGGTGAAGCGGTCGCCGAAGGCGTCCAGCCATTCCGACAGCGCGCCGACCGTGGAGCGGAACCGCACCCAGCGATGGTTCTGCCAGCCGGGGGCCTCGATCTCGCCGGGCGCGTCGCCCGCGAAGTGCTCGACGAGCTTCGCCGCGGCGAGCCTGCCGCGTTCGCCCAGGCGGGCGATCTGCTCGGGCGACATCGCGAGGTTGAACCCGCCCTCGTCGGAGGCGTAGAACACCCGGACGACCCGGTCGCGATAGCCGGGCAGGATCGCCGCCGACTCGTCGACCCACGACACCAGCACGCCGAACAGCAGCTCGCCGAAGCGCGGGAGCGCCCCGGACTTCGCCTCCAACGGACGCCAGCGCCGCAGCACCCCGGCCCCGTTGTGCTCGGGCAGGAAGCTGTTGTCGGCCTCGTCGGCCGAACGGTCGGCGTCGTCGCGGAACTCGAGCAGGTTCATCGCGAACGTGGGCCGCGTGGGCAGAGGCGCGTCGAAGAAGTGCAGGGGCAGGTTGGAGGTGAGGCCGCCGTCGCTGAACCAGTTCGGCGCGAAGTGGGGACGCCCCACGGCCTCATCGGCCAGCGCCTGCTCCGGCTCGGCGCCGGGGTGCTCGCGACGGAAGGCCGCCACGTTCGCCCGGAACTGCCGGTTCGTGCGCTCGCCGTAGTCGAGCCCGTAGAGGCGCACGGCGCTCAGCAGCAGCGGGAAGCTCAGGCTGAGGCGGGCCGCGACGACGACCGGCAGATCGGACGCCGCCGGCAGCGGCCGCAGCGGCCAGGCCGCGAGCCGCCGGACCTGATCGTCGAAGCCGGACGCCTCGGGCGGGTGTTCGTCGAGCCAGTCCACGACCTCGGCGGGGAACAGCCGACGCCACTCGACGGGGTCGTAGTAGTAGCCGGCGTCGGGCCACGGCATGGTCATCGGCCGCGCCTGCGTGAGGTTCGTCGTGATCATCTGCAGGTCGACGCCGTGCGCCTCGAGCTCGCCGAACGTGAGCGGCTCGCTCGCCGGTCGCCCCGCGATGTCTTGCAGGACGCCGTGCAGCCACGGTGTGAGGGCGGGGGCTGCCCGGCCGGTGGGCCCGCCGTCGCAGAGCCCGAAGTTGTTGGCCGGCACGTCGCGCGCCGCCGACCGCCACAGGCCGAACCCGGCCAGGGCCAGGCCGCCGGCCACCGCGACGAGGAGGCTCGCGACCACCCCCACCCACAGGGCGGGGCCGCCGAGGTAGACGGCCAGCCCGGCGAGCACCAGCCCCGGCAGCGCGCCGAGGATCGTGTGCCACCAGAACGCCCGGACCGTCGCCCCCGCCGCGACGGCCGCGGCGGTCGGGCCGCGGCGTCCGCGTGCGTTGACGAGGGCGGTCGCGACCTGGAACAGGCGTCCGGTGCGCGGCTGCGGCTGGAACAGGTCGAGGAGGCGCGTGCCGCCCTCGGTGGGCTCGGCGAGCTGCGCGCTCAACTCGCCGAGCTTCGTGAACCCGCCGCCCACGCGGTTGAACTCCGCCGCGGCGGCCGCGGCTGCGGCGATCGCGCCCGCCGACGAGCCGCCCACCGACCGCAGCCGGTAGACGCGCGCCACCTCGCACAGCGCCTGAGGGTAGATCACCCCCGACGTCAGACCGCCTTGCAGGATCAGGTCGCACTCGAGGGAGGGAGTCTCGTGCATAGGGTCACCCTAGAGGGCCGCGCCGACGTTGCGCGTCGCGATCCGAGGGTCGCGACGGATCCTGCGGGCTGGCGTCCTGGCGTCCTGGTGTCCCGCACCCGCACCCGCACCCAGCGTTGTCGAAACGCTGCAGGTCTTTCGCAAACGCTGCAGGCGTTCTCGAAACGCCGGGCTTAAGCCACAACGCTGCCTTACGTAAGGCAGCGTTCTCGCCGAAGGCAAGCGTTATGGAAACGCTGCAGGCGTTCCGCGGCTTACTGCAGGCGTTTCGCAAACGCTGCAGGCGTTCCGCGGCTTGCTGCAGGCGTTGCTGACGCCGGCCGAGTCGCCGGCGTCCCCACCCCAGGACGCCCCACACCGCGCGGTCCTCGGGCCGGCGTCCGGCCTCGGCCGAAGCCCGCGAGGCACAGCCAGCCGCGGTCGCACCCCCGTCCGGCGGCGCGTGAGCAGGTGAGGTCGTCCGGGGCGTGTGACGTTCTCCACCTCAGAGTGTGGAGAGTGTCAGGTAGAAACGCCCACCCCCCCCCGCGTCGACGCATAGGAGCGACGTCGGGCAGAGTGTGCGCCATGACGCGCTTACTCGTGATCGGCGCCGACGCCGCCGGCATGGCGGCGGCGAACCAGGCCCTGCGCGTGGCGCGCCGGCGCGGACGGTCGCTGGAGGTGGTCGCCCTCGAGATGTCCACGCACACGTCGTATTCGCAGTGCGGCATCCCCTACTGGGTCGCCGGCGACGTTGCGGACGCCTCCTCTCTCGTCGCGCGGACGGCCGAGCAGCACCGGGCGGCCGGAATCGACCTGCGCCTGAGGCACGAGGCGCTCGGGCTCGACCTGGCGCGCGGGGAATGCGAGACCCGCGACCACGCCTCCGGACGCACGGTGACGATCGGCTTCGACGACGTCCTGCTGGCGACGGGCGCGGCGCCGGTCGTGCCGGGGTGGGCGGAGGGCCTCGGCCCGAACGTCCACCCGATGAAGACGCTCGACGACGGCTCCACGTGGCGGGCGATCGTCGCCGGACGCCCCCGGCACGTCCTCGTCGTCGGCGGCGGGTACATCGGCGTGGAGGCGGCGGAGGCGCTGGCGCGCCGCGGCGTCCGCACCACGCTGCTGACGAGGCGCGAGCCGATGGCGGCGTCCCTGGTGCCGGAGCAGCGCGCCCGCGTGCGCGCCGGGCTCGAGGCGATCGG